>NZ_KB894591.1 GCF_000374545.1 Anaeromusa acidaminophila DSM 3853 | reverse complement strand
ATTCTTCAATTTCCGGCAAATTGACGCTCGAAAAATTGCATCCACCAATCTTCTGGAACGGCTAAACAGGGAAATACGCCGTCGCACTAAAGTCGTAGGCATTTTCCCAAGTATGGATTCCTACATTCGCCTAGTGACCAGCTATCTTATCGAATATAGCGAGGACTGGTCTAGCGGGCGTTCTTATATAAATCCTATGCTTATCAACGAAATTCAACAACAGTTGAGCAAAAGCGCTTAGCTATTTCGGAGTGCGATGGTTTTTGCGAACATTCCTTGACACTATCTCCGTTCTACTGGTGAATTTCCGGCCATAGTACATCTCGCGCTTCAGTATTCCCCAGAAGCCCTCCATGGGACCATTGTCAATGCAGTGGGCTACGCGGGACATGCTTTGTGTCATTTTCTGTTTGACGATTCTATTGTGAAAACCGAGGCTCGTATACTGGAAACCGCGATCACTGTGAAACAGTGGATGTGCGGTTGGTTCTGCTTTTACTGCTGCATCGAACGTATCAAACGCCAGCCGGTTATCATTATGGTCGCGTACTACAAACGACACAATTCTGCGATCATAGAGATCCAATATGGCACTTAGATAAAGCTTACGCATGACGGGACCTTCAAAATATTTAAACTCGCTTACATCGGTCAGCCATTTTTCATTAGGGCTATCCGCATGGAACTTGCGATTTAGAAGGTTATCTGCTATATACGCCGGATTCGATGCGCAGCGAGTGCAACAGTTATGCGGATTTTTTATTGTAGATTGGATATGAAGTTTCCGAGTAATCCGCAGGATGCGTTTGTCGTTTACTTGTTCCTTGTATTTGCGATTTAGATCGTCTCGAATCCGGCGGTACCCTTTATCCGGATGCTGCGCATGGATTTCCATCACTTCTTGGGCTAGCCGTTCGTTTTCTTGCTCACGCAGGCTTTTGCCGTCATTGCGCCAATGGTAATAGGCCGACCGGCTGACATGCAGGATTTTACACAATATCTCAACTGGGTAATGCTTTTGCTTATCTTCAGCTAGAGCTTTTACGGCTTCGTATTCTCGTTCTTGACGCGTAAAGCCAAGACATCCCTTCTTTCCAGTTCCTGCAGTTTTTTTAGCACGTCAACCTCCATCTGCAACCTCCAGTTCTTGTGTTTCAACTGGGCAATTTCAGCCTCTAGTTTTTCTTGCGGGGTACGGCCAGGCAAGGTTCCAACCCGATGCCCACGCCGATCCTCTAGACCCACTTTTCCCATTTCTAGGTATTTTTTTGTCCATTGGTATACCTGTTGGTATGATACCTGGTATCTAAGGGCTGCTTCACCATAATTCGTATCATGGGCAAGACAGTATTTCACGATTTCCACACGCTCATTCTGCGTTACTTTTCTAGATTTCGACATGATTCGACTTCCTCCTGACCGGAGTTTGAACTCCTCATGTCCATTATACTGCTTTACCCAATGACGCAATTGGTAATCCGAGTGAATCTGGTATTTCTTGCAAATCCCCAATAGGGAATCATTTCCTTGCAGATAATCGGTCACAGCTGCAAGTTTCCGCTCTGGCGGATACACTCGATTGTTCTTCTGCGGTTTTAAACCAGCTTCACCTTCTGACTGGTACTGAAAAATCCATCTCCTCACTAGTTTCTGATCAACTTCCAGAGTGTTTGCTATATCGGCTATGCGCATGCTTTTGGCCAAATACCTCTTGCAAGCATCTATCTTCAAATCAGTCGAGACTTTTTCTTTATGTGGCATAAAATTACCCCCTAGATAGGACAATGTATTTTTTCATTGTCCTATCTAGGGGGAGCATATCAGTTTTTGTGCCGGGCAGCTTTTTTGAATGGTTTTTGCAGCTGCAAAAAGCAGATGCGTCAAGTTTTAAGAAATATAATATACTCCTTACTGTTACTTTGTTTTCATTTTCTTATTATCCAGATAAGGCTTAAGACGTTCCGGGTCGGGTGATACATATAATGTGGTTTGTTGGAAATAAATAACAAAGCCAGGTTTGGAGCCGGAAGGCTTTTTGACCTGTTTACGGTCCGTATAATCGACGGCAACACGGCTGGAAGCAGAGCCCTTGCTGAAATGAGCGGCCAATGACGCCGCAAGCTCAATCGCCTCTTTGCTGGCGGTTTGGCCTGGCGGCATTTGCAACAGAACATGCGAGCCAGGCATGTCTTTGGCATGAAACCACAAATCTCCTGGTTTGCCGCGGCGGAAGGTCAGCTCGTCATTTTGGCGGTTGTTGCGTCCTACCCAAATCAGACTTTGCTCAGGTCCTTGCACCTGCAGCGGTTGGCTGAGGGGAAGGGCGGCTTGTTTTTTCTTGGGGGCTGCTAAGAAACCTGTATTTACGAGTTCCTGGCGGATTTCTTGAATTTCTACAGTTGTTGCTGCCGTGTGCAGCATGGTTTGCACGCTGTCCAAATAAGAAAGCGTATCTGTTGTTTGCTGGATTTGCTCAGCTAAAACAATCTGACGCCGCTTGCTTTTATTATATTGCCGATAGCAATGCTGGGCGTTTTCGGCAGGCGTGCGCGCAGGGTCCAACGGAATTTTAACGATTGGCGTATCGGGTTCGAATAAGTTGGGGAGCATGGCTTCAGACGTTCCTTTTGCCACCAGATGCAGCTGCGCCATCAGCAGATCGCCGTAAAGGCGCCAATGATCGGCTAAGGAGGCGTCTTGGCATTCTTCCTCTAAAATATGCTTTTTACGAGACAGTTTTGTCAGTTCAGTTTGAACGACACGTTGTAATTCTTGCTGCTGTGGCAGTTGCTGCTGCGCTTCATGCCGGTGCAGCCAGGCTAAGGCGTCAAGCAGGGAGACGCAAGCTAGGGAAGTGGAGCCGTCGGGAAGTGTTGCAGGTAAAAAAGGAAGCAGCGCCTGGACTTTTCCATTGGGACGCAATACGGCATGGGCGTGCCAAAAATCTGGGTTTTGCAATTGTTTTTGCCAATTTGCGAGAACCTGCCAAATACGATGGACTAATGGGTCGTTAGTGCCTAGCTCTGCAGCGGCTGCAAGGCACGCTTCGGCTGTAAACGGGCCAACACCAGCCAACGTGGCCATCAGCGAGGCGGTTGGGGGGGCGCCTTGATTTGTTTGCAAGAGAAAGCGCTGCTCGAACAACTCTTGCTTGAGCGTTGCGAGATTTAATTTTCCTTCCAAGGGAGGGGTTTCATAAGGCAGGTTCGGTAGAATTTGCCGCAAGCGGCTGTCTTCGGGACCTACTCTTCGTACTGCATCGGCGATAAGGCCGTTGCGAAGAAAAATTAAATTGCTGTGACGTCCTGCAACTTCTAAGACGAGTTCTTTTTCAGTAAGTTGCCCGCCCTCTTCCCTGGCTGCAAAATTAAAAATCAGCAGTCTATCAAAGCCTGGCTGGCTGATGTTCAGCAAACGAGCGCCTTCTAAATGCTTACGCAGCAGCATGCAAAACGCAGGCGCTTGGGAGGGCGTTTCCGGACGCTCATCAAGAAGCAGAACGGCTGCCGAATTGGGCAGGCCGCAGAGAGAAAGAAAATAAGAATGTCCCGGCTGGCGCAGGGACAAAACGATAGTATGGGAATGGGGTTGGAACACCTTGTCTACGCGGCTGCCAATTAACTTGGCGGAAAGCTCCGCGGCAACGGCGCACCAGGTAAGGCCGTCGATACTAGCCATGCGCGTTCCTCCTTGCATAATAAAAGGTTGAACTCAGTATAGCATTCAAGGGCGTACGGGTCAATTTTAGAGCGATTTCGGGAGTAAAACGGAGATTTATCGGGTTTTTTACTTGCCAAGAACAGCTTCTGCCAGTACAATAAGTAGCAATGGATGACGCTGCTATTGGCAGCGCTAGTGCCGTTACTGAAGGGAATGGATGCGGCTAAGGAAAGAAGGGATAAGAATGCAGTTTTCTTTTAGCAAATGGCATGGTTGTGGGAATGATTTTATTTTAGTGGATGGAAGCAAGTACACCTTTCCTGATAATGCACAAGCGGCTATTGCAGTATGCGACAGGCACTTCGGCATTGGAGCGGATGGGCTAGTGCTGCTTTTGCCGTCACAGGAAGCTGATTTTGAAATGAGAATTTTTAATTCTGATGGCAGTGAAGCGGAGATGTGCGGCAATGTGACTCGCTGCATGGCTCGTTTTGCCTATGAAAACGGCTTGACAGACCAAAAAGAAATGACTTTTAAAACAAAAGCAGGCTTGATTCGTCCGAAGCTGCTGGAAGACGGACAGGTTCGGGTGGATATGGGGGAACCTAAGCTGGCAGCAAAGGACATCCCTGTTAAAGATGGCGGAGAGGAACGCGTTGTCAACCGGTCTTTGCAAACAGAGCATGGAGACTTTGCTGTTACTTGCGTATCCATGGGCAATCCGCATGCGGTGATCTTTGTAGACGATGCGGAAGCGGTCCCGCTGGAGCTTTGGGGGCCGAAACTGGAAACACATGCTTTTTTTCCTCGCAAGACCAATGTGGAATTTGTCCAGGTTATCAATCGCCAAGCATTGCGCATGCGTGTATGGGAACGCGGCGCTGGGGTTACGCTGGCTTGCGGCACTGGCTCTTGTGCAACCGTAACGGCGGCCGTGTTGAACGGACTGGCGGAAAGACGCTGTAAAGTGGCTCTCGACGGCGGTGTACTGGAAGTGGAATGGTCGGAAGAAGATAATCATGTGTATTTGACAGGGCCGGCGACAGAAGTATTTCGCGGTTCCTGCCGCCTGCGCGGACAGGAGGCGGTATAGTGATCCAGAGCATGACTGGTTTTGGGCGCGGTGAAGCGACCTCTCCTGTGCAAGAAGGCGCCAGCTTCCGCATGCAAGTGGAGATTAAATCGGTAAATCATCGCTATGGCGAAGTAGTCGTACGTATGCCTAAATCACTGTTGGTGCTGGAAGAACGCGTACGTCGGCTTGTTTCGGCAAAGCTGCAACGCGGCCGGGTAGATGTATTTATTTCTTTTGAGGAAGTTGGCTCGAAGGCCGCTAATGTGCAAGTGGATTATGAATTGGCTAAAGCCTATTTTCAAGCGGGCCAGGAGTTGGCGACGCAATTGGGATTGCCCCAAACGCTGACGGTGGAGCAGCTGCTGCGCTATCCGGATATTATCAGAGTAACGGAAGCGCAGGAAGATGCCGAAAACCGCTGGCCTGTGCTGCAGGAAGCGTTAGAGGCGGCTTTATACCAGCTTCTGGCGATGCGGCGTCAGGAAGGCTGCAATTTGCAAGAGGATTTTGTGCGGCGTATTGCCTTGCTTCGGGAACGGTTGCAGATGGTGGAAGGCCGGGCGCCCCAAGTAGCTTGCGAATATCAGGAAAAACTGCTCCTTAAGCTGCGAGAACTTTTGGCAGCGGCGGGAACGGCTCCAGATGAGAGCCGAGTGCTCCAAGAAGCGGCGCTTTTTGCCGATCGCATCGGCATTGTAGAGGAAATCGTTCGTTTTCGCAGTCATTTAGACCAGTTTACGGCTACCTTGTCTGTACTGGAGCCGGTGGGGCGGAAACTCGATTTTTTACTGCAGGAACTCAATCGGGAAGCCAATACCATGGCGTCAAAAGCCAATGATTTTGAATTGGGGAAAATCGTCGTGGAAATGAAAAGCGAGCTTGAAAAAATGCGCGAACAAGTGCAAAACGTAGAATAAGCTAGTATGTTACGGTCAAATTAACGTTTAGGAGGATGTATTTATGGACATCAAGTTGATCAATATTGGGTTTGGTAATATTGTTTCTGCTAACCGCATTATTTCGATAGTCAGCCCTGAATCAGCGCCAATCAAGCGGATTATTCAAGAAGCTCGCGACAGGGGCATGCTGATTGACGCTACCTACGGACGTCGTACTCGGGCGGTCATCATTGCTGATAGCGATCATGTCATTTTGTCCGCAGTACAGCCGGAAACGGTGGCGCATCGTTTGGTGAACAAGGATAGCGGCAGCGATCCTCAAGACTAAAATAAAAGCGAGGGAAGCGGCTATGGCGCAAACTAAGGGGATTTTAATTGTAATCTCAGGCCCTTCCGGGACCGGCAAGGGCACGGTGTGCAAGGAATTGCTGCAGCAATTGCCATACCTTGAATTTTCTATTTCCGCTACGACTAGAGCCCCTCGGGAGGGGGAGGTTCATGGCGTGAACTACTGGTTTACGCCAAAAGAACGTTTTCAGGATATGATCCAGGAAAAAGCCTTGTTGGAATGGGCGGAAGTATATGGAAATTATTACGGCACGCCGCGAAATTACGTGTTGGAGCGTTTAGAGGCAGGCAGTGATGTTTTGCTGGAGATTGACACGCAAGGCGCGTTGCAGGTAAAGGAAAGCTATCCGGATGGAGTTTTTGTCTTTTTGATGCCGCCTTCGTTGACCGAGTTGCGGCGGCGTATAGCCGGCCGGGGGACGGAAACAGCGGACGTAATTGAACGCCGCTTGCAAGCGGCGGAGCACGAAGTGACCTTGGCTTCTAAATACGACTACGTGTTGGTGAATGACATAGTGGCTGATGCCGTTGCCAAAATTAAGGGAATTGTGATGGCAGAAAAGTGTCGCGTACGGCGCAACGCCGCCTTGATTGCAAGCATGCAAAAATTTGGAGATATTTCACATACGGGGGAATTGATATGATAAAACCATCTTTAGATGTATTGATGACAAAAGTGGACAGCAAATATACGCTGGTAGTTTTAGCGGCTAAACGAGCTCGGACCTTGCTGGATGAAGAACCGGGAGCGTTAGAAGGACGCGCCAAAAAGCAAGTTACCGTAGCGCTGGAGGAAATCGCCGCTGACCGCGTGACCTATGAACGGACAAAACACGGAATCAAGTAAAGGGGGCGACTGCCATGCCTTTTACAGGAAAGACTGTTGTGGTGGGCGTGTGCGGCGGCATTGCCGCTTATAAGGCGGTGGAGCTTGTCAGTCGGCTGCGCAAGCAAATGGCGACGGTGCATGTGATCATGACGCAGCATGCTGCTGAGTTTGTGACTCCGTTGACGTTTCGGGAATTGAGCGGCCAGCCGGTGGTTGTCAGCATGTGGGATGAGCCTAAAAATTGGCATGTGGAGCATATTGCGTTAGCAACGGCGGCGGATTTATTTATCGTAGCGCCGGCTACTGCTAATATTCTGGGCAAATTGGCTGCTGGTATTGCTGATGATATGCTTTCAACAACCATTATGG
The DNA here is from genome assembly GCF_000374545.1 of Anaeromusa acidaminophila DSM 3853. Taxonomy (NCBI): domain Bacteria; kingdom Bacillati; phylum Bacillota; class Negativicutes; order Selenomonadales; family Sporomusaceae; genus Anaeromusa; species Anaeromusa burkinensis. The sequence goes on along the minus strand of NZ_KB894591.1, from coordinate 114,935 downwards.
CGACGCAAGCTCCAGTGTTGCTGGCGCCAGCGATGAATACCAATATGTATCTTAATCCGATTGTGCAGAAAAATCTGCGGACGCTGGCGGAGTTGGGGTATTCTATTTTGCCGCCAGCCTGCGGCAAGCTGGCCTGTGGTACCGAAGGCCCGGGGCGCTTGCCGGAGCCGGTGGAAATTGTCGAGGCGGCAGCGGCTGTGCTGAGAGAAAAGAAAAGTCTCCAAGGCGTACGGGTGCTGGTGACGGCTGGCGGTACAAGAGAGCCTATTGATCCGGTGCGCTATCTGGGCAACCGCTCCAGCGGCAAGATGGGTTATGCCATTGCCGCTCAGGCGGCGCGTCGCGGGGCCGAGGTTATTCTTGTTTCTGGTCCGGTTGCGCTGGAGACGCCTGCGGGGGTAACGCGAATCAATGTGGAATCAGCGGCGCAGATGCGCGAAGCGGTGCTGCGTGAATTTCCAAAGGTACAGGTGGTAGTCAAGGCGGCGGCTGTGGCCGACTATGCGGTTGAGCATCCGGCGGAGCATAAAATTAAAAAGAATGATGAACAACTGACGTTGGTTTTGAGGAAAAATCCTGATATTCTCAAAGAATTGGGTGAAAAGAAACAGAGCCAATTGTTAGTGGGCTTTGCGGCGGAAACTCGAGAGCTTCTTACTCACGCCAGAGAAAAGCTAGAAAAGAAGAATTTGGATTTAATTGTGGCTAATGACGTGACTATGCCTGGCGCTGGTTTTCAAAGCGATACCAATATTGTCAAGATATTGCGTCGTGACGGCGCCATGGAGGAGTGGCCGCAACTGTCTAAAGAGGAAGTGGCAGCCCGTTTATGGGATATGCTTGAAAAAATGTTGGCTGAAACAGTTGCTTTTTCTTGATGCAGTCTATATAATTTAATTTGTATTTTCTCTACAAATGCATAAGCAAACCATCCAGAGTTGGCTGAGGGACTGGCCCGATGAAGCTGCGGCAACCATTGCTATTAAGGCAAAACGGTGCCAATTCCTGCATCTGTTGATGCGAGATGGGAGTAAGGACTAAGTTCCCTCCCTTTTTCGGGAGGGTTTCTTTTTTAGTCGAAAAATAGGAGGCGAAGCATTCTTGAAGAAACGAGTATTATTTACATCGGAATCAGTAACAGAAGGACATCCGGATAAGCTGGCGGATCAAGTATCCGACGCTGTTTTGGACGCCATTCTGGAAAAGGACCCGCAGGCTCGTGTGGCTTGCGAGACCTTAGTAACGACCGGCCTGGTTCATGTGGTTGGTGAAATCACCACCTCATGCTATGTGGATATTCCGCATATTGTCAGGGAGACGGTAAAGGAAATTGGCTATACTCGCGCCAAGTTCGGCTTTGATGGAGATACTTGCGGTGTAATGGTGTCTATTGACGAGCAGTCGCCTGATATTGCCATGGGCGTTAATGAGGCGTTGGAGGCAAAACAGGGCAATACCGATTTAATGGAAGCTATTGGCGCAGGCGACCAGGGGATGATGTTCGGCTATGCTACGAACGAAACTCCGGAATTCATGCCGTTGCCGATTGCGTTGGCGCATCGCCTATCACGGCGTCTGGCGGAAATTCGCAAGACCGATGTGGTAGACTATCTGCGTCCTGACGGCAAAACCCAGGTCACTGTGGAATACGAAGACGGCGTGCCTGTACGTATCGACGCGATCGTTATTTCCACGCAGCATGGCCCGGAAGTAACGCGCGAGCAAATCGAAGCGGATTTGCGCAAGCATGTCATTGAACCGGTAGTGCCAGCAAAATTCTTGGATGATAAAACCAAGTATTATATTAATCCTACCGGACGTTTTGTGGTGGGCGGCCCTCAGGGCGACGCCGGCTTGACGGGACGTAAAATCATCGTTGATACTTATGGCGGCATGGCTCGTCATGGCGGCGGCGCATTCTCCGGCAAGGATCCGACAAAGGTAGATCGCTCCGGTGCTTATGCAGCGCGGTATGTCGCTAAAAACATCGTAGCCGCCGGTTTGGCGGACAAATGTGAAATTCAGCTGGCTTATGCCATTGGCGTAGCTCAGCCGGTATCGATCATGGTGGAAACCTTTGGCACGGCCAAAGTGGAGGAAACCTTGATTGCAGAGCTGATTAAAAAGCACTTTGATCTGCGGCCTGCGGGCATTATCAAAATGCTGGATCTGCGTCGTCCTTTGTATCGCCAAACAGCCGCCTACGGTCATTTTGGCCGTACCGACGTCGAGCTTCCTTGGGAGCAGACAGACAAAGCCGCTGCCATTCGCAGCGACGCTGGAATGTAAGAGTAATAGGAACAGCCTTGATCGAGTTTTTTGCTCGGTCAGGGCTGTTTTTTCTTGGTCAGATATACATCGTGACGGCGACAACGAACCGCGAAATACACGAAATACGCGAAAGGGTTTATGAATGCGACTCTCGTTCAATCCTTCCTGCTTTTTGTATGGCATCTCCAGGCGCTTTCCACTATACTAGATATATAACGACAATGGGTGAAAGGGATGAATTGATGGAAACAGTTGTGGCGGATGTACTGGTGAATATTGCCGCCAGGCGGGTGGAAAAACCTTTTACCTATGCGATTCCTAATGTGTTACAAGAAGAAGTTCAGCGCGGCTGTCGGGTGCTGGTTCCCTTTGGAGCCAGACTGGAAGAAGGCTTTGTTTGGCAGGTGCGCAGTTGTTCGCAGGAAGAAGAAAGCAACTGGAAAGAGATTAACGCTTGTCTGGACCTAGTGCCTTGGTTTGATGAAGCGGCCTTGTCCACGGCTCAGTGGCTTAGCCGCTATTATTTATGCACTTTGGCCGAAGCGCTGCGCCTTTTTGTGCCCGGCAAGCGCAGCGTACGTACAGAACGGATTTATTTTGCCGGTGAAGAGGAGCCGGAAGGGTTTTCTTTGGCGGAGCTGGCGCTTTGGAATTTGTTTAAAGAGCGAAGTTCTTGGACGGAAAAAGGCTTTTGCCAACAGGCGGGAGAGGACGGCATCCGTATTTTACGCCGCTGGTGTCGCCTGGGTTTGGCGAAAAGTTATTGGCAAGGACGACGGCGGACCCAGGAGAAGACCGAATCCATTTGGTTGGCCCAAGAACTTTCCTTGGAGGAAAGGCAATCGGCGCTGCTTGGACTGGAACGGAAGAAAGCCCAAGCGGCGGCTTTGCAGTGGCTGTGGGAGCATCCTTTTCTGCAGCGTTCTCAACTGGCTCAAAGCGGTATTAGCCTAGGGGTGTTGAAAGCATTGACAGATGCCGGTCTGGTTCGACGCGAGGAACGACGTGTATATCGTCAGGACATCTATTTGAGCGAGGGCGCAAGCGAACTAGAACCGCTGAACGAGGCGCAGCAGCAGGCGATGGCGGCGCTTGACAAGGGATTGGACGGGAAAGAGACTCAGGAGTTTTTGCTTTTTGGCGTTACCGGGAGCGGTAAGACGCGGGTGTATTTAGAAGCTGTGCGCAAGGTGCTGTGTAATAAACAGCAGGCTATTGTTCTAGTGCCGGAAATTGGCTTGACAGGACAATTGGTACGGCGGTTTCGCGCCGTTCTTGGAGAACAGCAGGTTGTTGTATGGCACAGCCGTCTTTCCGAAGGAGAGAGGCTGGATGCTTGGGACCGTATTCACAGCGGTCAAGCCAGCGTAATTATCGGCGCTCGTTCGGCTGTTTTTGCACCGGCGCATCGCTTAGGGCTGGTGATTCTGGATGAGGAGCATGACGGCGCTTATAAACAGGAGGAGCGGCCAAGATACCATGCGCGTGACGTAGCGCGGGAACGCTGCCGCCAAACAGGGGCGGTCTTGCTTTTGGGCAGCGCAACTCCTTCACTGGAAACGTATGAGCGGGCTGTAAGCCGAGAAGGAATGTTGCTGGAGCTGCCGGAGCGGGCTACTGCGGCTCCGTTGCCGCAAGTGACGATTGTGGACATGCGGCAGGAGTTAAAGATGGGAAATCGCAAAATTCTTTCGCGTCAGCTGCGAGCCGCTCTAGACGCGGCTTTAACACAGCAAGAGCAGGCTATTATCCTCTTGAATCGACGCGGCTACGCCACCTTTGTTATGTGCCGAGAATGCGGCCATACTATGGAATGTCCACATTGCAGCGTTTCGCTTGTTTATCATGCGTCCGCCAAAATACTGCGCTGTCATTATTGTGATTACCAGGAACATGTACCTGATGTTTGCCCTGTTTGCTCCAGTCGTTATATTCGTTTTTTTGGCAGTGGTACGCAAAAACTAGAAGAAGAATTGCGATGCAATTGGCCGGAGGCGAGAATCGCCCGAATGGATCAGGATACGGTAGGACGTAAGCATGCGCACGAAGATATTTTAACGGCTTTTCGGGAACGGCGGTATGATATTTTGCTGGGAACGCAAATGGTGGCGAAAGGTCACGATCTGCCCTTTGTAACGGCTGTAGGCGTAATTGCGGCTGATAGTTCTCTTCATTTGCCGGACTTTCGAGCGGCGGAGCGGGCCTTTTCCTTGATTACCCAGGCGGCAGGCAGAGCTGGGAGAAGAGAAAAAGCCGGTAACGTAGTTGTACAGACGTATAATCCGGAACATTACGCTGTTGCAACGGCGCAGCTACAAGATTTTCCTCGCTTTTGTCAAGAAGAGAGGTCTTTTCGCAAAGCTTTGGGGTATCCTCCTTTTTCACGCTTGATTTCTTTGACAATCGCCGTAGAAGAAGAACTATCTGCGCAGCATAAAGCCGCACAGATAGCGGAGATTTTAAAAGCGGAGCTGCCTCAAGAAGCTGCAGATATTATGGGACCCTGTCCGGCTCCATTGGCAAGAATTCAAAATTTGTTTCGAATGCAGTTGTTTTTAAAATGTCATCAGCCTGAAGTCGTAAAAGAGGCTTTATGTAGATTGCCCATTGAAGGCGATCCTCAGATTACGATTGACGTGGACCCCCTGCATGTATTATAAAAAGAACCTAATTATAGCCGAATTTGACAGATATGTAAGATACTGTTCATGGAGTTTTCAGCTTGCTTATGATACAATAAGATATTGCGAAGTACTATCAAGTGTAAAAAGGAGGGGGCCACAATGGCTACTCTAGAAATACGCAAAGCTGGCGATCCTGTTTTGAAAAAACAGTGCCAAGCCGTGGAAAAAGTTACAGGGAAAATCAAAAAATTGTTAGACGATATGGCGGAAACGATGCAGGTGGCAGACGGCGTTGGTCTGGCCGCGCCACAGGTGGGCGTAGAATTGCGAATCGTTGTTATTGACGTAGGCGAAGGCTTAATTGAGTTGATTAATCCGGTGCTTTTGGAAAAGGAAGGTTGTCAAAAGGGCCTGGAGGGCTGCTTAAGCGTGCCAGGCGTTTTCGGGGAAGTGGAGCGCTATGAAAAGGTCGTAGTGGAAGGGTTGAACCGCTCAGGTCGAAAAATCCGCGTAACTGGCAGTGGTCTTTTGGCGCGAGCGTTGCAGCATGAAATGGATCACTTGGATGGTGTGCTGTTCGTGGAAAAGGCGGATTCGCTGCAAAAAGAGGGGGCTTCGTCATGAAGTCTCTTCGTGTTGTTTTTATGGGAACCCCGGATTTTGCGGTGCCTTGCTTAGAAGCCTTGCTAGCGGCAGGCCATGAAGTGGCGGCGGTCATTACGCAGCCGGATCGACCTCGCGGGCGCGGGCGCAAGCTATCGTTCTCGCCGGTAAAAACCTGCGCAGTTGAGCACGGCCTAGAAGTATTACAGCCGGAAAAAATCAAAACGCCCGAGTTCGAGAAAGTTCTGCGGGAGTTGGCGCCGGACGTGATGGTAGTTGTGGCTTTTGGACAGATTCTTTCTCCTGCCATCCTGTCTATTCCACCGCTTGGATGTGTGAATGTGCATGCTTCATTGCTACCGTATTATCGGGGAGCGGCGCCGATTCACTGGGCGGTCATGCAAGGAGAAACGAAAACCGGCGTGACAACCATGTATATGGATGAAGGCCTGGATACGGGCGATATGATTCTCAAAAAGGAAATTGCTATTTCACAAGATGCTTCTACCGGAGAGGTTCATGATCAGCTTATGCAAAAAGGGGCCCTGTTGTTGCAGGAAACGCTGGCTTTAATCGCAGAAGGAAAAGCGCCTCGTACTAAGCAGGATCATAATGTATCGACGTATGCTCCGCTTTTAAAAGCCGACATAGAGCAACTGGACTGGAATCGTTCAGCGCAAGAGCTTCATAATCGTATTCGGGGGCTTTCACCCTGGCCGGGCGCGTACTGTCGGTATGCCGGGGGACGGTTGAAAGTTTGGAAAAGCCGCCTTTGTGAAGAAGCTGCTCCTGAGGGAACGGTTCCTGGACGTATTGCCCGTTTATCTGTAGAAGGATTTGTTGTGGAAACAGGCGATGGTCTATTGGAACTATTGGAAGTGCAGCCGGAAAATAAGCGTCGCATGAAAGCTTCGGAATGCGCCTGCGGCTATTCCCTGCAGCCTGGAGACAGGCTGGTATAAGGAGGAAGATGGATGGAGATGATGCAAGTCATGACCAGACCTAAAAAGCGTTTGTTTTTGGCCTTGCTTTTGGCCAGCCTGGTTGTGGCGGCTCTTTCTACCTATGGGTTGTGGAAGGTTAGCGCTCCAGGGTTGTCGTCCATCAGTCAGCATTTACCGCTTCTTTTGGGAGCAATGCTGCTATTAGTGGTGGCCGTAGGGGCTTTAAGCGTTATGGGCGTAATTCTGGCTTTAATGGGGCTGCCAACCTTTGGCATTTTTAAAGGCGTAGCCTGGACTGTAATTAATATGCTCTTTCCGGTAGCGACGTTTTTGGGACGTTTGCTGGATGTAAATAAGGAACGAGTAGAGCGATCCTTTATTGAAGTCAGCAATCAACTGATTCGCCAGAAACATGTTAAGGTAAAACCGGAGCAGCTGTTGATTTTGACGCCTCATTGTATTCAACTGGATACCTGCCCGCATAAGATTACGCGCGATATTGCCAATTGCAAAAAATGCGGCGGCTGCCAGGTGGGCGATTTGCTGCGGCTTTCTGAGAAATACGGCGTTCATGTAGCTATTGTTACAGGGGGAACCTTGGCGCGCAAAGTAATTAAGACGCTGCGCCCTAGGGCGGTGCTGGCTATTGCTTGTGAACGGGATTTGACCAGCGGCATCCAGGATGTGTTTCCTTTACCGGTTATCGGTGTGCTGAACGAGCGTCCTTATGGACCTTGTTGTAATACTAAGGTGCAAATGTCAGCGGTTGAGCAGGCGGTATTGCAATTTATTGATACCAATGGAAGAAAGGCTTGAAAGAGAGCATGAATGCTAGAGCGGTTGCTTTAAAAATAATTCAAGACGTTACGGTTCGCGGCGCTTACGCTAATATTGCGTTAGCGAAAGAACTAGCGAAGCAGCGCGAATTGTCCGGACCGGATCGGCGTCTTGTGACAGAACTTGTATATGGAACGTTGAAAGCCCAGGGAACCTTAGATTGGGCGTTGAGTCATTTTTTGAATCGTCCTTTGAGCAAGCTAACTCCGGTTATCCGGGATATTTTACGCATGAGCGTATACCAACTGTTATTTTTAGACCGCATACCTCCCTCGGCCGCCTGTAATGAGGCGGTAGAGCTGGCAAAACGGAATGGCCATATTGGCGTGGCCCGCTTTGTCAATGGCGTATTGCGGTCTTTGCTGCGGCAGCCGGAAAAAATAGCGTATCCCGAAGCGGCGGATGATGCGGCAGGATATCTGTCATTGCGGCATCTGCATCCGCGCTGGCTAGTGGAGCGCTGGTTGGGGCAGTTGGGCTTTGAAGCCACGGAAGCGCTTTGTCGTTTTAATAACCAGCCGCCGCCTCTTTCTGTACGAACCAATCTGCAACGCATCAGCCGCGAGGCGCTGCAAACGCGTTTGGCAGCGGAAGGGGTGCGCTGTGAACCGTCTGCGCTAGCGCCGGAAGGGCTGCTATTGTTAGAGGCGCCGCCTCTAACATCCTTGGCTTCCTTTCGTGAAGGATTATACCAGGTGCAGGATGAAAGCTCTATGCTGGTAGCGCATGTAGTGACGCCGCAGCCGGGAGAGACCGTTATTGACGCTTGTGCTGCGCCAGGCGGGAAAACGACGCATTTAGCCGAGCGAATGCAAAATAAAGGAACGATTTGGGCTTGCGATGTGCACGCTCATAAAATGGATTTATTGCAGGACAATGCTGATCGGTTGGGGTTGCAGGTTATTCATCCCCGTTGTTTGGATGCGCGGGATATTGGCAAGACTTGGCCTGCTCAGGCGGATCGGCTGTTAGTGGATGCGCCTTGTTCAGGACTCGGTGTGCTGCGTCGTCGAGCGGACGCTCGTTGGCGCAAAGAGATTGGCCAAATTAAGGAACTGACGATATTACAACGGGAAATTCTTGAAGGCGCAGCTCCCGCCCTAAAGGTTGGCGGCGTTTTAGTTTATAGCACCTGTACGGTGGAACCGGCCGAAAACCGCCAAATGATAGAATGGTTTTTGGCGCAGCATCCGGAGTTTGAGCTGGAAGACGCAGGCGCGTTACTGCCTGTGCCGCGACAGGGAGAAAAGATGGTGCAGTTTTGGCCCCATATCGACGGTACTGACGGTTTCTTTCTTTGCCGGCTGCGCAAGGTAAAGGATGTGGCGGTATGATTTCATTTTTAGGGTTGTCCCGGCAGCAGGCGGAAGCGGCTGCCGTTTCCCTAGGCTTGAAAAAGTACAGAGGTAAGCAGATTCTGGAATGGATATATAATAAAGGCGCCGCTTCATTTGCAGAGATGACTAATATCTCACAAAAAGAGCGCGAGTTTTTACAGGAGCAAGCGCAAATTGGCTGGCCGGAGCTTGTTGCGCAACAAGCCGATGCGGCAGGAGAAACATTTAAATACCTTTTGGGTTTTGCCGATGGCATTCGTGTGGAAACAGTACTAATGCGCCATCCTTACGGCTATAGTCTTTGCGTTTCTTCACAGGCGGGCTGCGCCATGGGCTGTGTGTTTTGCGCCTCTACGCTGCACGGGTTGGAGCGCAATCTGACAGCGGCGGAAATGCTGGCGCAGGTTCTCTTTGCCCAGCGCGAGTTGAATCGGATGCAAGCTGGGAGACTGCATAGCTTTGTCATTATGGGTTCGGGAGAGCCCCTTCACAATTATGAAGAAGTATTGCGTTTTGTGCAGTTGTGTCATGATCCGGAAGTGCTGGGATTGGGCTATCGTCATATGGCTCTTTCTACCTGCGGTATCGTACCGGCGATGGAACGGTTGCGCCAAGAAGGGCTGCCATTGACGCTTTCGGTTTCTTTGCATGCGCCCAATGATGAACTGCGCTCGCGAATTATGCCTGTGAATCGAACCTATTCGTTGCAGGCTCTCTTGACGGCGGCTGACGCATACGCGGCAGCTACAGGGCGCCGCGTAACCTATGAGTATACACTAATGGAAGGATGGAATGATTCGCAGCTACAGGCGGAAGAGTTAGCGGCGTTACTGCGCGGACGCTTATGCCATGTGAATTTGATTCCGGTCAATGCGGTAGCGGAGAGAGGAATTGCCAGGCCGTCGCCGCAGCGGGTCGAGGCTTTTGCGAAAGTGTTGCAGGCTAGAGGGATTTCCGTTACGGTGCGCCGGGAACGGGGTGTAGATATTCAGGCGGCCTGCGGGCAGTTGCGTAATCGAAATCGCAATGAAAGCGCCAAGGAGGAAGAAACGTGAAACTAATGCGACGTTTCGAGAGTTTTTTGGAAACTGGCATTGAAGGCTTTTTTAATCGCAAATTGGCTAGCCAACTACAGCCGGCTGAATTGTTGCTGACGCTGCTTAAACGCTTGGAAGAAGAACAGGCACAGGGCTTTTTATTAGAAGAAATTCATATTGAATTGTCCCAGGAAGATTACGAACAGCTGCAAAAGCCCCAGAAATCAATTCCCGAAGGGATAACGGCCTGGTTATCCAGGCGCCTTTGGGAGGAGGCTGGCGAAAGAAGCCTGGAAGTTGAGCGTGACATGCCCATCTTTTTGGATTCGGTTGATACGTTGTCTTCCGGGATTTTTAAGGTGATTGTGCAAAAAGCCCCTAAAGCAGAGGCGCAAGAGGAAGAAGGCTGCACTAGGGTCTTTCAGGCTCTTTCCGGAGAAGCGCTGCTAGCACCTAGAAAAAACGCTTCGAGCTTTGCTTCTTTGTGCATTCATGAGGGGCCTGGCGCAGGCAAGCGCTATCTGTGCGCTGATGGCCGCGTTAATATGGGGCGGCGGGAGCAAAATGAAATTCCGCTGGAAGATCGTAATGCCAGTCGCTTGCACGCTTATGTCCAGTGGGAAGATAATCGTCATATTCTTTATGACGCTAAAAGCCTTAACGGCACTTTTGTGAACGGCCATCGCATTATGAGGCAAGTTTTGGAACCTGACGATTTAGTTCGCATCGGTCATACGGTGCTGCGTTATGAGGTGGAAAACAATGACCGCTAATCTGCCTTCGTGGCTGAAATTTGATTGGCAATCGCTGTTTCAACCGTCTGTTTGGGGCGCTTTATTTTCGACGCTGCTGCAATACGCCTTGCTTTTTTTGCTGCTAATTTTCTTATTTCGGCTGCTTCGCCTGATGGGGGAGCTGGTACGAGGCAGCAGACTTCGTGCGGGTGTTCCTACTGGAAAAGAAAAATCGTTTTCCGGCGGAGCAAAATTACGGGTTGTTGATGATGCACAGCAGCTTCTTGGACAAACGGTATTTCCTGTTCGGGCGTCGCTTTCCATCGGACGAGGCGAGCATAATGATATTGTTGTCAATGATCCTTTTGTCTCGTATGAGCATTCTTCTATTACCCGTTACCCGGAAGGACGCTATGTGTTAACTGATTTAGGCAGTACGAATCAAACTCGTGTGAACGAGCAAGCCGCACAAGGAGATGTGGTATTGCAAACAGGAGACCGGATTCAGGTTGGTTCCGTGGTCTTCCAATTTGAGAGGTGAGCAAGACGTGAAGGCTTTTGGCAACAGCGATATCGGACTTGTACGGGAAAAAAACGAAGACAGTTTGCTGGTAAGCGCTCCTCTTTTTGCCGTAGCCGACGGCATGGGGGGACATGCGGCGGGAGAAATCGCCAGCCAACTGGCGTTGAATTCGTTTCAAGAATTTTTGAATCAAGATCAAGGAAATAACTCTTGGCCGGATAAACTGACTGCCGCCGCTTGCGCCGCGAATGAAGCAGTGTATCAAGAAGCGCGCAAGCGTGAACGGCTGGCTGGCATGGGTACGACGCTGAGCGCTGTCTATTTAGAGGGAGTTCATGCTTACTGGCTTCATATAGGAGACAGCCGTCTATATCTGTATCGGGCGGAACAACTGCAGCAAATCACGACCGATCATTCCTTGGTCTGGGAGCTGGTACGCGCCGGCAGCATCAGCGCTGAAGAAGCGAGACATCATCCGCGTCGTAATGTCCTGACCAAGGCATTGGGAACACAGGAAAAAATTGAAGCCGATGTAGGTGTGCTGGAGTTGCAAGAAGGCGACTACCTGCTTCTATGCAGCGACGGTCTCAGCGGCTTAGTTGATGAGAAGCAGCTGCAGCAATTGCTGATAGAACATAAACATGAACCCTTAAAAACTCTCGTGGATCGAATGATCGCCGCGGCCAACCATGCGGGCGGCCATGACAACATCAGCGCTATTTTAGTGGAAGTCGGACAGGTTGATGCGTCATGAAGCGATTAATGGAGGCCGAAAGCCGGTTGTTGCTACTCAATGCTCTATTCTTACTTTGCGGTTTTCTTCTGCTCAGCCTATACTGGCCAGACGGTAAAACAAAGCTGCCGCAATTGCTGGGGCTCGGTGTAGCGGTATCAGGCGCTTTTTTTCTTTCCCAGCGTTTCTTGCGCTACTGGGAAGCGTTGTATCTTGTCTTTCCTGCATTTTTATGCTCGATGGGCTTGATTTTATTAGGCCGTCTTAAGCCAGTCTTAGTTACTTCTCAAGCCGTCTGGATTGGCTGCGGGCTGGCGGCGTTTTTTCTGGCGCGTTATAGCTTTCAAAAGATTCATATATGGAAGCGCTACAAATATACCTGCGGTCTGATCGGCGTGGTTTTACTGGTATCTGCGGTGATTTTCGGCGTGGATATCAACGGGCATCGCAGTTGGGTGGTTTTGGGACCCATTCGATTTCAACCGGCAGAGTTTGCCAGATTGTTTTTAATTATCTTTTTTGCCGCGTATTTATCGGAACGGCGTGAACTGCTTTGCCAAGACTTCGTTCGCATCGGTCCCTTTCGTTTGCCAAGGGGACGTTTTATTGCGCCTGTGCTTTGCGTATGGCTGATGTCCATGCTGGTGCTGGTGGTGGAACGCGATTTAGGATCAGCCTTGCTCTATTACAGCATTGCTTTAGTTATGTTATATTGGGCCAGCGGCAAATGGGACTGGTTAATAGTGGGTTTTGCTTTGTTCCTGCTAGGCTCGGTCGCCTGCTATACTTTTTACGAGCACATTCAGACGAGGGTGGATATTTGGCTGGATCCTTGGGCGGATGCGACCGGGCGCGGGTATCAGATTGTGCAATCCTTGTTTGCCTTAGGGTGGGGACACATTTTGGGAACCGGTCTTTTTCTGGGCTATCCCGCGATGATTCCCGAAGTGCATACCGACTTTATTTTTGCCGCTATTGGCGAAGAATGGGGCTTGGTTGGCGCTGGAGGCGTGTTGTGCGTCTATCTGTTGCTGATTTTTCGAGCTTTTTGGACGGTGCGCGGCTCAAGAGAGCCTTTTGTGCTGCTCTTGGGAGGCGGCTTAGCTTTCAATATGGCCATACAGGTGCTGCTCATTTTAGCCGGTGTTATCAAGGCATTTCCGCTTACAGGAATAACGCTGCCTTTTTTAAGCTATGGCGGCAGTTCCATGGTTTCTAATTTTTTGCTTTTAGGCATTTTGGCCGCTCTATCGGAAAGGAGCGGCAATCATGATGAATGATGATTTGTTTCGAATGATCCGTAATACGTTTTTCTTTTTGTTTTTTTTGTTTTTGCTGCTTTTAGGGCGCTTGGCTTATGTGCAGTTGTTTCAGGCGGATGAATTATCCGCACATCCTTTAAACCGCCGCGGCGGTGAAACTCAGTTGGAGGAACGCGGACGTATTCTGGACCGTCACGGTGAAGTTCTGGCGGAATCAAGGCGTCAGGATGACGGCTCTTGGTACCGGTATTACCCTTATGGCGCGGTTACGGCCCATGCAGTCGGCTATACGCATCCGCGCTATGGACAAAGCGGGGCGGAACTACAGTATGCCAACGAGCTGTCAGGGCATATGACGTCTGATCGTCGTTGGGAAGGTCTTTTAAAAGCTATGCAGCACGGCGGGGCGCTGGGGAATGATGTGCGTTTAACAGTGGACGCCCGTTTGCAGGAAGCGGCTTATGAAGCTTTGGGCAATCGTCGGGGCAGCGTGGTGTTGCTAGATGCTCAGAGCGGTGAAATCCTTGTTATGGTCAGCCGACCTGCCTATAATCCGAATCGACTGGATGCACAATGGAGTTCGCTGCAAAATCAAGAAGAGACGCCGCTTTTAAATCGGGCTCAGTATGGACAATATCCGCCCGGATCGATTTTTAAAACCGTCACCGCTTACGAGGCGTTGGCTTCCGGCAAGGCTACAGCCAATACGACGTTTCAATGCGATGGTCATTTGCGAATTGGCAGCGATTACGAAATGACCGAAGCCAATGGCAAAGCGCATGGTAAATTAACGTTGCGCCAAGCGATGGCGGAGTCTTGTAATGTAGCCTTTGGTTCTCTGGCTCTATCATTAGGGCGTGACGGTATGCGTCAGGCATTGGAGCATCAGGGCTTTTTGAGGCCTCTCGGGGGCTCATTAGAGGAAAATGCGCCAAGGACGCCGAATTTCTCACAATTGACGCCTGGAGAACTGGCGCAGACCGGGATCGGTCAAGGCGATTTGGTAGTAACGCCGCTGCGGATGGCTATGCTGGCCGCTGGTTACAGCAACCAGGGATTACTGCCGCAGCCGCGGCTGCTATCGCAGATTATTGCACGCAATGGCTTGCCCCTGTCTTTTGTTACAGACAAGGTTTGGCTGACGCTAGAACAGCGCGCAGCTGCGGAGGAAGTGCGGCGGATGATGCTGCTGACGGTTCAAGACGGAACCGGCGGCGCAGCGGCTGTTAGCGGCCTGGTTGTAGGCGGCAAGACGGGTACGGCTGAAAACCCTCATGGAAAACCGCATGCATGGTTTATGGGTTTTGCCCAAGAAGGCAAAAGAACCGTGGCCATTGCTGTAATCGTAGAAAACGGCGGCAGCGGCGGCGCTGTTGCTGCACCGATAGCGCGACAAGTATTTCGCGCTGCATTTCGCTAAGGAGGTGGAGCTTCAATGGTGAACCGCATACTGGCTCATCGTTATAAACTGTTGGAGAAAATTGGCGGCGGCGGCATGGCTACAGTCTACCGCGCTCAGGACGATCTTTTGGAACGTCCGGTTGCTGTCAAGGTGCTGCATCAGCAATTTACTCATGATCAGGAATTTATCAGCCGCTTTCGCAGGGAAGCGCAGGCGGCGGCCAAACTGTCCCATCCAAACATCGTCAATATGTATGATGTGGGATGCGACCAAGATACTCATTATATTGTTATGGAATACGTTTCAGGCGGAACGCTGAAAGAAGAAATTCAGCAGCATGCGCCGCTGCCGTTAGCGCAAGCGCTGCAAGTGGCGTCCAATATTGCCGAAGCTCTTGATCACGCCCATCAACATCAATTGGTACACTGTGATATTAAGCCGCATAATATTTTGCTTCAGCCGGGCGGCCGAGTAAAGGTGACGGATTTTGGCATTGCTCGTGCGGTCACTTCGACAACGATGAGCCATACCGGGACGGTATTTGGTTCGGTACATTACTTTTCGCCGGAGCAGGCAAAAGGGCTGCCGGTCAGTGCGCAGTCGGATATTTATTCCTTGGGCGTTGTTTTATATGAAATGCTTACAGGCACCCTGCCTTTTCAAGGAGAATCGCCAGTAGCCATCGCCTTGCAGCATTTGCAGCAGGAGCCGGATTCTCCGGGCTTGCGTCGCGAAGACTTGCCTCCCATGGTGGAAGCCATTGTTCTGAAGGCTTTGCGCAAAGTGCCATCGGAACGCTACCAAAGCGCCGGTCATATGCTGGCTGACTTACGGCTGGCCTTAGGGCTTTTGGAACGGGACGGAGATCGTCCTGCCGATGAATTTGCTACTCAACTGCTGACGCCGATGGACTGGCAGGGGCCGCAGGATCGTTCTGCCACCATTAAACAAGATTTGGGCGCCTTGCATCGGAATGAGACGATGCGATTGAAGCGCGGTTTTGCGGAAGCGTCGGGCAAACCGCCGAATAAGAAGCGAACGCCCTATCTGATTTTTGCGCTGGTGATGCTGCTGTTGATTGGCTTTGGTACGGGAGCTTTTATGGCTTACGGGAAATTCTGGAGCAGCAGCGAAGTTACTGTTCCTAGTGTAGTTGGACAACAAGCGGATGTAGCGAAGAACGCTCTTTTGAATTTGAATCTCCGCGTCAGCATTTCTGAATCGTACGATCCTAAGGTTCCTCCGGGACAAGTCATTTCGCAGTATCCGGAGGCGGGAGCGGTTGTTAAAGAACAGCGCATGGTTACTCTTCTTGTCAGCAAAGGCGGTGATATGGCCATTGTTCCTGATTTGAGAGGTTTATCCCGCAGCGACGCCGAGCTGCAGCTTCGCAATGCCGGCCTTGTAGTAGGGCGTATCACCGAACAAGCCAGTAATGATGTGCCGGCTGGCTCGGTTGTTTCGCAAAATCCGCGTCCGCCGGCGCAGGTAGCCAAAAATACGCCTGTGGATATTGTAGTTAGCAAAGGCGATGATAAAAAGAAAATCAGCGTGCCGGATATTCGAGGACTTTCCGTTCCTGATGCTACGGCGAAGCTGAGCGCCCTTAAATTATCTTTAGGTAAAGTAGCTGAAGAAAGCGGCTCTTCCGGAGTCATTACATCGCAAAATCCGGCTCCTGGAAGCGAGACTTCTGAGGGAAGTTATATTGATGTAACATTAGGACGAAGCGGGGGAGGCAGCCATCGTAGCGCCGTGCAGTTTACCGTGCCTAGCGGGCCGCAGCGACAAGCCGTACAAATTGCGGTAACAGATAGCGGCGGTCGGCGCATTGTATACGAAAGCGTGCATAAACCGGGAGACCGGGTTGAGAAAACCGTAGAGGGAAGCGGCTCTATGAAGGTGCAAATCTATGTTAATGGTAATTTGCTGCAGGAACAGACTCCGTAGTGTGTAAAAGGATGAGGAGGGCTTGATGAAGGGCATCGTAGTTAAGGCCTATAATAGTTATTACTATGTGCAGGCGGAAGACGGCAGGGAGGTCCCCTGCCGCTTAAGGGGGAAATTTAAAAAAGGACGCTTTTCTCTCTTAGTGGGCGATCATGTTATATTCCAGGATGTACCGGAAGACGGCAGCGGTGTTATCGAAGAAATTCTACCGCGCCGCAACTGCTTGATTCGTCCGCCTGTAGCCAACGTAGATCAAGTGGTGCTTGTCTTTGCGGCCACCAATCCGGCGCCGAGTCCAGTTTTAATTGACCGTTTTCTTGTGCTCTGCGAGCATGCTGGATTTTCGCCGCTCTTGTGCTTTAACAAAGTGGACGACCCGGATATTGAGCAGGATGTACAGCAGCTATATGATTTATATGCAAGACAAGTGGGGTATCGAGTCTTTGCCCTTTCGGCGCAAAGCGGCTATGGCCTGGAGGCGTTGATGGGATGTCTGCAAGGCCGCATTACCGCGTTTGCCGGTCCTTCGGGCGTGGGAAAATCTACGCTGCTTAATCGTCTTTACCCAGGCTTCTCACTGGAAACAGGCGGGCTGAGCCGGAAAATTTCCCGAGGCCGCCATACCACGCGTTTTGCCATGTTGCTTCCCCTTGAGGATCGAAGCGGCTATGTAGTAGATACGCCAGGTTTCAGTCAAACTGAGTTTGCGCAGATTGGCGAGCGAGAACTAGAGTCTTGCTTTCCAGAATTGCAGCCCTATATTGGGCAATGCCGTTTTAATGGCTGCCTTCATCTGGCGGAACCGGATTGTGCAGTGAAACAGGCTGTAGCGGACGGCTCCATTGCCGCTTGTCGCTATGAATCGTATCAGCAAATTATGGGCCAAATTCGCGAGGCCAAGAAGGGATATTGATAATTATGAAGCAAAAGGTGCGTATCGCTCCATCGATATTGTCCGCCGACTTTTCCAAGTTAGGCGAGGAAGTAGCGGCCATTGAAGCGGCCGGGGCGGACTGGGTTCATATTGATGTAATGGACGGTCATTTTGTACCGAATCTGACTTTTGGCGCGCCTGTCGTCTCGTGTCTGCGAAAAGTGACGAAAATGCCTTTTGACGTGCATCTCATGGTGGAAGCGCCACAAAATTATATAGCCGACTTTGCTAAGGCTGGCGCCGATATTTTGACGGTGCATCTGGAGACGGCGCCGCATTTGCATCGGGTCATACAAGCGATCAAAGAAGCAGGACTGAAAGCGGCGGTTTCTCTTAATCCCAGTACGCCGTTGTGCTTGCTAGAGGAAATTCTGCCTGAATTGGACATGGTGCTCTTGATGAGCGTCAATCCTGGTTTTGGCGGCCAAGCGTTCATTCCTTCCAGTCTGGAGAAGGTTCGCAAACTACGACAAATGTTGAATGAAAAAGGACTCACGACTGATATTCAAGTGGACGGCGGCGTAACGCCGGACAATGCGGCTCAGTTGATTGCAGCCGGAGCTACGATATTGGTAGCCGGTTCCGCTGTATATAAGGCGCCGGACATGGCAAATGCGATTCATTCTCTACGTGGGGCTTGATTCTTAACGCATTTGGTGGTACCATAAGACAAGAAAACTTTATAGAGGCCTTTGGGGCAAGGTGAGAAGGAATTTCCTTCAATTCCTGACCGGCGGTTGAGCCCGCGAGCCATTTTGGCAGATCCGGTTGCATTCCGGAGCCGACAGTATAGTCTGGATGAGAAAAGGCGATGATTTCCAGGAAAGAAGACATGATTTCTTTCCCGGATTGTTCTCTGCGCTCAAAGGTCGTAGCCGGGTTTCCGGTTTGCGGCCTTTTTCTGTGCGGAAGCGCCGGAGGAGGGATTTATTTGCGAGATGAAGAATACATGCGCCATGCGCTGACGCTGGCTTCTTACGCCAGGGGCCGCACAAGTCCCAACCCGATGGTCGGAGCGGTACTTGTGCGCGACGGCGAGATTGTGGGGCAAGGCTGGCATCGTCAGGCCGGTACGCCGCATGCGGAAATTCACGCGTTACGGCAAGCCGGAGATTTAGCAAAGGGAGCTACCCTGTATGTGACGTTGGAACCTTGCTGTCACCAAGGACGGACAGGGCCTTGTACGGAGGCGATTATTCAAGCCGGCGTTCGCAGGGTGGTCATGGCTATGACCGATCCTAATCCACTTGTAGCAGGCTGCGGCAGTCAGCGTTTGCGCGAGGCGGGCGTAGAAGTGGAAGAAGGACTGCTTTCTTGTGAAGCGGCGCTTTTAAATGAAGTGTTCATTAAAGGCATTTCTACAGGCATGCCTTTTGTAGTCATGAAGGCGGCGATGACGCTGGATGGTAAAATTGCCTCTCATACCGGTCATTCCCGTTGGATTACCGGCGAAGCGGCGCGGCTGGAAGTACACCGGCTGCGCAATGAATATGACGCCATTTTAGTAGGCGTAGGCACGGCTATTGCCGACAATCCGCAGTTGACGACGCGGTTGCCTGAGGGAGGACGCAATCCGATCCGTATTATTCTTGATTCCAAAGGGCGGTTGCCGCTGAATTCCAAAATGCTTTGCGACGGCGAAGCTCCTACCTGGATCGCGGTGACACAAGCAGCCTCGCAAGAGCGGATTGCCGCGCTGCAGGAGCGAGCGGACGTTATGGTGCTGCCTGCAGACGAACGAGGCGGCGTTGATATCCGCGCTTTGTGCCGATACTTGCGGCAAGAGCGGCAATTGACAAGCGTGTTTGTAGAAGGCGGTTCTGCGGTACACGGTTCTTTTTTGAATGCTGGCGTTGTAGATAAGGTGCACTTTTTTATGGCGCCTAAGCTGATTGGCGGCTGCGAGGCTCCGGGACCGATTGGCGGTCAAGGCTGCTCGTTGATGGATCAGGCAGTGCCTTTAGAAGAGTTAACTGTACAACATATAGGCGAAGACTTATGGATTAGCGCATATGTCGCCACGAGGGAGGGCCGCGATGTTTACCGGACTTGTGGAAGAATTGGGTAAAATTAAATCCATTACCAAAGGGACTAAGTCGGCGAGACTGACGATTGAAGGACAGGTTGTATTGCAGGACGTAAAACTGGGAGACAGTATTGCGGTTAACGGCACTTGTCTGACAGTTGTGGAATATACACAGCGCTCTTTTACGGCGGATGTTATGCCAGAGACAGTCAAAAGCACGGTTTTAGCGGAACTTAAACCTGGGGATGCGGTAAATCTGGAGCGTACGCTGCGCCTCGGAGATCGCTTGGGCGGTCATATTGTGAGCGGTCATGTCGATGGTGTTGGCGTGATTCGCAGCAAGGAGCGCAGCGATAATGCGATAGTGGTTACCATTGAAGCGCCGCCGCAGGTGATGCGCTATATCATTGCCAAAGGATCTATTGCTATTGATGGTACCAGTTTGACGATTGTTGACTATGGAACTGACTGGTTTAGCGTTTCCTTAATTCCCCATACAGCATCGTTAACAACCGTAGGGCTAAAAGAAACCGGCAGCAAAGTCAATCTTGAGGCCGATGTGCTTGGCAAGTATGTGGCAAAGCTATTGGGTTTGCAAAATGGTGATGAAAAAAAGCAAGCGTCATCTGGATTAACGATGGAATTTTTACAGCAACATGGGTTTGGCGGATAAGCGGAGGAGGAAAAAAGATGGATATTCATTTCAATACAGTAGAAGAAGCCATTGAAGACATTCGGGCAGGAAAAATTGTGGTGGTTGTCGATGATGAAGACAGAGAGAATGAAGGCGACCTACTGATGGCGGCTGAAAAGGTCACGCCTGAAGCCATTAACTTTATGGCGACCTATGGACGCGGGCTTATCTGCATGCCTGTGCATGGGGCGCGTTTAGACGAATTAGGGATTTGCGCCATGGTTTCCGAAAATACGGATAACCATTGCACTGCCTTTACGGTTTCTATTGACGCCGTGGAGACGACAACAGGCATCTCTGCTCCGGAACGGGCGCAGACGGTACTCAAAGTTCTTGATCCGGCTACCAAACCGGAGGATTTGCGGCGCCCCGGGCATATTTTCCCGTTGAGGGCCGTTTCCGGCGGCGTGCTGCGTCGAGCAGGCCATACCGAAGCGGCAGTTGATTTTGCGCAAATGGCAGGATTGTATCCGGCCGGCGTAATTTGTGAAATCATGAATGAAGACGGTACCATGGCTAGAACGCCTCAACTTATGGAATTCGTACAAAAGCATGGTTTGAAAATTGTTACCATCGCCGATATGATTCGATATCGTAAAAAGAATGAAGTTTTCGTGGAGCGCGTAGCAGAAGTGAAAATGCCGACTAAGTATGGCGAGTTTCAATTGATTGCTTACGAAAGCTCACTGGATCAGCAGTGCCACTTAGCGTTGGTCAAAGGGGATATTAAAGGTAAAGAGAATGTGCTTGTAAGAGTACATTCCGAGTGCCTTACAGGAGACGTACTCGGTTCGCTGCGCTGCGATTGCGGCGATCAGCTCGGGGCTGCGATGAAAGCCATTGAAGCCGCGGGTGAAGGCGTGCTGCTGTATATGCGCCAAGAGGGTCGCGGTATTGGTTTGGCTAATAAAATGAGAGCCTATGCCCTGCAGGATCAAGGTAAAGATACAGTGGAAGCGAATCTGCTTTTAGGTTTTAAAGCTGACGAACGCGACTATGGCGTAGGGGCGCAAATTTTGTCCGATTTGGGTCTTAGCAGCATGCGGCTACTAACCAATAATCCCCGTAAACGAGTGGGCCTTGAAGGTTACGGCCTAACTATTACTGAGCGAGTTCCTTTGGAGATTCACTCCAATCCTTTTAATAAACGCTATTTGTCAGTGAAAAAAGCAAAATTGGGGCATATGCTCAAACAATTTCAAACGAAAGAGGAGGCACAATCATGAAGACAATAGAAGGACAGCTTTCCGCACAAGGACTACGGGTAGGTATTGTAGTAGCCAGGTTTAATGAATTTATTAACTCTAAATTGCTTGCAGGAGCTTTAGACGCTTTAAAACGCCATGGCGCTGATGAAGACGCTGTTGACGTAGCTTGGGTTCCGGGGGCCTTTGAAATCCCAATGGTTGCGCAAAAAATGGCTGAAAGCAAAAAATATGATGCTATTATTTGCCTGGGAACGGTGATCCGCGGTAGCACCAGCCATTATGATTATGTTTGCGCTGAAGTTTCTAAAGGTGTAGCTCATGTGGGACTTGCCAGCGGCGTACCGACCATGTTTGGCGTACTGACAACCGATACCATTGAACAGGCCATTGAGCGTTCAGGAACTAAAGCCGGCAACAAAGGCTTTGATGCGGCTATGGCTGCCATGGAAATGGCTAATTTACTCAAAGCTATTTAAGCATGTAATATGCGTTGTATATGGCATAGGAAGGGAAGGAAGGGAGAGACCCTTTCCTTCCCTTCCGTGCCCCTAACGGAAGGGAGGAATTGATATGAAAATTGGCATAGTTAGCGATACTCACGGTTGTGTGCATACCTGGCGTAACGTGTTTTCTTATTTACAGGATGCCGATTTGATTCTTCATGCTGGCGATGTACTCTATCATGGTCCGCGTAATACAATTCCTGCTGAGTATCAGCCGGCGGAATTGGTGAAAGAATTGAATGCTTGTCCGGTGCCGATAGTGTTTGCTGCTGGCAATTGTGATGCAGAAGTAGACGGCATGGTGCTGGAAGCGCCGATTCAAAATCCTTTTGCTTTTGTCCAGTGGGAAGGAATACGTATTTTGCTTTCTCATGGACATAGGCAATCGATTGCGGAAAAAGAAGCGCTGGCAAAAAAGTATAAAGTGCAGCTATTTATTGAAGGGCATACGCATTTGCCGGTGCTGGAGAAAAAAGAATCTTGCGTTTTTTTGAATCCAGGGTCTCCGTGCATGCCGAAAACAGTGGAAAAACGCGGTACTTTTGCTGTATTGGAAAATGGCAGCCTTTCGATTCGGTATGTGGACTCAGGAGAAATTTATCAGACCATGGCTTTGTAAGCCGGAAAGGAACCAGAAAAAGTTATGACAGATTATTTATTGCGAGCGACCGCCGGAGGCATTCGTCTTTTTGCGGCAGTAACGACGGAACTGACAGAGGAAGCCAGACGTCGCCATCAATTGTCTCCGTTAGCTACGGCCGCATTGGGACGCTTGATGACAGGCGGCTTGCTTTTGGCGGCCAAACTAAAAACCAACGAAGCCATTACCGTGCGTGTGCAAGGAGACGGTCCGTTGGGCGAGTTAGTGGCTGATGCTTATGGCAATGGCACTGTTCGCGGTTATGTGACTCATCCGCAGGCGGATCTTCCTTTAAACGAGCAAGGTAAACTGCCGGTAGGGGCTGGCGTAGGTCAGGGGCAGTTGTTTGTGACCCGGTTTACTAATTTGAAGCAGCCTTTTACGGGTACCAGTCCTTTGGTGAGCGGCGAAATCGCGGAAGACATTACCGAGTATTTGTATATTTCGGAACAGACGCCTTCTAGTGTAGCTTTGGGCGTGCGTATCCAGACGGACTTAAAAGTGGAAGCGGCAGGAGGTTTTTTTGTAGAGCCGATGCCAGAAGCGACGGATGAGGAAATTTCCCAATTAGAAGAAAATCTGCGCAAGTTGCCGCCGGTATCGACAGTGCTGCTTGAAGAGGATGGAGCAGAAAAATTACTACAAGCATTAACGGCGGGTTTGCCTTTGAAAATTCATGACCGCCAGGAACTGCTCTTTTCCTGCCCTTGCTCGCGGGAAAAAGTAGAAGCTATGCTTATTAGTTTAGGTGCTGAAGAATTGGCGGCAATGGAACAAGAGGGTACAACCGAGATAGTCTGCCATTTTTGCACGGAAAAATATAACTTTGATAGCAAGTCTTTAGCCGCATTGCGCCTTGAAGCGCTGGGGGATGAAGACGGAGATAACTGCGAATAAAAAAATAAAAGCGGAGCTGGATAATCCAGCTCCGCTTTTATTTAAGGCAACAATCGCTTAGATAGCGCGTTGCACCTTTCCGGAACGTAAGCAACGAGTACAAACGTTGACCCGTTTAATGTCTCCGTTTACTACAGCTCGCACACGTTGAATGTTGGGTTTCCAGGTGCGCTTGGTTTTCAAGTGGGAGTGGCTGACGTTGAAGCCGCTAACTTCACCCTTGGAGCAAATTTCGCAAACATTGGCCATCGTTTCCACCTCCTTTATGTCAAGAGACAAAATTTCTATAGCTATCTATAACAAAAATATTGTAGCACAGAGGATGGTTCATTGCAAGATGTGCGCTTGATAAAAATCCTCGTCGCGTCTGGGCGAAATATGATAAGATAAGAGAAGTGAAACGATATGGAAAGAGAAGGATGGAAATGGGGAAAATCATAGGGTGGTTTGTAGTCGCAGCCATGGCGGCTGGCGTTTATTTATGGCAGCCTGAATTTTTTCAGCATGCTTACGGAATTATCGAAACTGGCGACATTGCGGCTTTAGCGGAATATTTACGTTCTTTTGGTACAGCTACGGCAGTGTTAGTGACGCTGGCTTTGTTTGTGGTAATGACATTTACCATTGTATTTCCATTTATGATTTTGTCAGGAGCGGCTGGCATTGTTTTTGGCCTTTACTGGGGAATTTTGCTTTCCTGGGTTGGCGAAGTTTTGGGCGCTGTGGTTATGTTTGTGTTTGCTCGTTATTTTTTTCGGGATATGGTAGCGGGTTGGATCTCGAAAAGTCCGTATTTAAAGCAGGTAGACGCGTATAGTGCTAAAAATGGCTTCAAAGCGCTTCTTGCGGCCAGGCTTTTACCATTGGCTCCGTCCGGCATTATTACAGCAGTCGCTGCTATCAGCGCTATGTCGGTACGCGATTTTTTCTTGGCTACTGTCATCGGCAAGTTGCCGCCGGTAGTTATAAAGGTCTTATTAGGTCATGATTTAGCGTTTGCAGGCGAGAACATGGGGCGTCTTATTGCGGTTATTTTGCTTGTCGTAGCAGTATACGGAGCGTTGTGGTGGCGCAAGCGCCGGCAAAGAAAAGCGGAACAGGAAAAGGATATTACTGTTCCACGGCGAATAGAATAATCTATATTTGCTGATAACATTCGGCAAAATTAGCAGAGGAGGGTTTTATAATGCCTATCGTACAAATCGATCTGATTGAAGGACGTACAGTTGAACAAAAACGGGAACTGGTCAAACGGGTAACGGAGGCCATTTCCGAGACCGCTGCTTGTCCTACTTCGGCAGTAACCATCATCATGCGGGATATGCCGAAAGAAAATTTGGGCCAAGGCGGTAAATTGCGGGCCGATCAATAAAATCGCTGTGAGCGTAAGAAAAGGCCTTTTCTGCCAGAAAGGGCCTTTTCTTTAATATACATATATGCAAGGAGAACGTGGTCAATGAGTACAAATTCACGCTGGCAAGTAGCCAAAAAAATGGAAAAAACATGTATAGCCGCTTTGGAAGAAATGCTGGCCCCTGGGGCATCAGCGCAAGAATTGGAAATTTGGAGGCATTGTCAAGCGATTCAAGAGCAATACCTGCAATGGCTGACAAGTGCAGAACGTTCGATTCTTCCGGAGGTTGAGGTTGAACCGTTGGTCGAACGGCAACGGATTTGGGAGAAAATATCGCAAGGTCAGACTCAAGAGAAAACAGGAACGGATTATTTTTGGCTGGGACGTTTATGGCAATATCTAGCTTGGCTGGAACGATTGGAAAGTTTATATAAGCAGCTGGCTGCTCATACTATTTTCCCGCTAGAGCAAATTTTTTTCAAGAATTTGGCCCATGGTCAATGGTTATTGCATCGTCGCTTAAGTGCGCTGGCACAGCAGCAGCATAACTTGTTATGGGAAGAGCTTGGCTTTGCGCCGTTTGAAAAGCTATAATAGGGTAGTTTATTTGAGAAATTTTACATTCCGTCCGATAATTTATACTTATCGGACGGAATATTTGCGTTTAAAATAGGGGTTTTATTTCTTACCTTTTACATCATGATTCAGTGTAATTTCATTTCTACTACTCTACTACTGCTTCGTTCGTTGCCTCTAAAAATTAATGTGTTGAACTATAAAAAGCACCGTTTGCGGCTATTGAAGCTTCGTAAACGGTGCTTTTGCAAGAAACGGCATAAGAATACTCAAATTTGCAGTAAGAGCTAACGTATAACGCTGCTATTTCCGACTCGCTATTTAAATGAGAATTAATTGAGAATAACTTGGCTTTCGAGATTTTTTGGGTTCTTAACCTATTTTCTTAGCCAAACGCATGCCGTTTAGCGTGACCAGCAAGGAAGCCCCTGTATCGGCTAAGATCGCCAGCCAAAGGTTCACAACCCCCAAAAAAGTTCCTGCGACAAACAAGAGTTTTATGGCAATGGAGAAAGTAACATTTTGCTTGATGATCGCTACTGTTTTACGACTGAGTTTTATGATATAAGCCAGCTTGCTTAAGTCGTCGGACATAAGCGCGATATCGGCTGTTTCCAGCGCGCTGTCCGAACCAGCTACCCCCATAGCAATTCCTACATCCGCTGTAGCTAAAGCCGGAGCATCGTTTACCCCGTCTCCTACCATGGCTACGCGGCCGTATTTGCTAGAAAGTTGTTTTAGCGCCATCGCTTTCTCTTCTGGAAGTAATTCACTGTAAACTGCGTCAATCTTGAGTTCTGTCGCAATAGTTTTAGCTACGCGCTCATTGTCGCCGGTAAGCATAGCTATAGTACGAACTCCAGCGGTGCGGAGTTCGCTCAAGGATGCGCTGCTTTCTTCACGCAAAGTATCAGCTACCGCTAGAACTCCCAGCACTTTTTGACGGGTACCTACCAGCATGGCGGTTTTTCCTTGTTCCTCCAGTCTAGTTAAGCGAGGCTCATCCGCAGCGATAACGCAGCCTATTTCTTCGAACAAACGCCGGCTGCCTACATAAATAGTTTGTTCGCCTATATTCGCTTGCGCCCCACGGCCAGGTAGCGCTTGGAAATTACTTATGCTTGGCAGCGGCGTATCTTTCGCATAGGAGACGATTGCTTTAGCTAAAGGGTGCTCTGACCACTTTTCTACCGCCGCTGCCAAAGCGAGAAGTTCATCTTGGGGAATGCCGTTTAAAGGAATAATATCTGTTACAACTGGCTTCCCTGAAGTAAGCGTTCCGGTTTTGTCAAAGGCGATGGCTTCAACGCTCCCCATATGTTCTAAATGAGCGCCGCCTTTAATCAATACGCCGTGGCGTGAGGCATTGCCAATGGCTGAGACAATCGATACAGGAGTAGAGATAACCAAAGCGCAAGGGCAGGAAATAACCAGCAATACTAAGGCTTTGTAAAACCAAACAGCAAAAGGTTCTCCAAAGAACAGTGTGGGAATGGCGATGAAACTTAATGCTGCGATAATGACTACCGGCGTGTAGTATTTGGCAAAGACATCTACAAATTGCTGCATAGGCGCTTTTTTCGTTTGCGCCTCCTCTACCATGTGCATGATTTTTGCCAGCGTGGAATCTGTTGCTAGTTTGGTTACGGTAATTTCTAATGCGCCGTTTTCATTAACCGTACCGGCATAGACAATATCTCCAGGCTGTTTTTCAACAGGAATGGATTCCCCGGTAATGGAAGCCTGATTTACTGAAGAAACGCCGTTTGTCACCGTTCCATCCATAGCAATACGCTCCCCTGGTTTTACGAGAATGACATCGTTTATGGCAATTTCTTCTACCTCTAACTGGAGTTCTTGACCGTTCCTACGCACCAGTGCTTCACGCGGAGCCAAGTCCATCAAAGCGCGAATGGAGTTTCTTGTTTTATCCAGCGTATACGCCTGCAAAGCATTACCCAAGGAAAACAAGAACACAACCATGGCGCCTTCGCCCCATTCTCGGATTGCAACGGCTCCGACAGCAGCTATGGTCATGAGAAAGTTAGTGTCCATAGTAAAACTTTTCAGTCCGTAAAGGCCGCTTTTGGCTACATGGTAGCCGCCTAGAATCATCGCGGCCATATAAAGCGGCATAAGCACCTCTTCACCAGCTCCGCTCCATTCCAGTATGACAGCCGGCAGAAGAAACGCGCCTGACAGAATGGTTGCCACTGTTTTTGGTTTGCGCCACCAGGAAGGACTTGGGGTATCGGCACTGCGACGGTTCAATCCGTCTTTAAAAGCTTGATAGCCTGCTTGCTCTATGGCTTTGATAATTTCAGCAACGGCTAAAGAGTGTTCTACAGTCAGTTTTCCTGCGCCAAAGTTTACTGTAGCCGTCTGGACTCCAGCTAAAGCGTTGATCTTTTTCTCCAGTTTTGCAGCGCAGTCAGCGCAGTCCATGCCTTCAATACGAAACACATCGGTTGTGTCTATATTCACTATAGCCTTCTTAATTGGAAACTCTGCTGTTTCATGAGTTGCTTCATGACAACAGGAACAACTGCATTCTTTATCCAATCTATTCACCTCCAGTTTGTCTTCTGGACGTTCATTACGTATGGCTGACATGCTCTAGACCTCGTTTCATGAGATCTACGACGTGATCATCATCTAATGAATACCAGGCAGACTTGCCTTCTCTGCGATATTTTACCAATCTGGCGCTGCGTAATACGCGCAATTGATGGGAAATGGCGGACTGTCCCATAGAGAGTGCAGCAGCTATATCACAGACGCACATCTCTTGTTGTGCTAATACGCACAAAATTTTGAGCCGCGTGGCGTCCCCTAGGATTTTAAAGGTTTCTACTAGTCGTAATATCGTTGTGTCTGACAGCATTCCAGCTTTGGCACAGCCAATTCGTTCAGGATGCTCGCAATGCTCTTCGCATATGTCACATATTGCTTCTTTCATAACCTTCACCTCCATGTATAAACACAAACATATGAATATGTGTTCACATATATAATAAATCTTTATGGACTCCTTTGTCAACTCTCATGGCATGTATTACAATAGATACAACAGTTTGCTAGAATGATTGTAACAAGATGGTCACATTTTAAGGTCTTGTTCTATGGTATAATCAAGAGAGTTTTAATGATAGTGCTTGATTTTGGAGGTGTGTTCGAATGGCTTCTTCTTTATCGTCGTCTATTGTGTTGCGCCCTTGGCGCCGTGGCAAGTACTCCGAGCAGGCTGTTCGTTATATGACCTCCTCCAAGGCCGTTAATACGATAAGGGCGTATCAAAGCGATTGGGATGATTTTTCCTATTGGTGCCGACACCATGGATATATGGAACTTCCTGCTACGCCGGAAACGCTTGTAGAGTATTTCAGCTATTTGGCTGACTTTATCAAAGCAAATACCGTTTCTCGAAAGGCAACCGCTATTTCTGAAGCTCATAAAGCGGCTGGATATCCATCACCGACGCTTTCGGCGGATGTGCGGATGACTCTCCAGGGCATACGTAAATCTAAAGGAACCTTTCAGCAAGGAAAACTGCCGGTTATGTGGTCCGATTTAGCACAAGTTGCAGATGTATTCGACCCTACGCCGTTGGGAATTCGCAATCGGGCTTTGATTTTATTTGGTTTTGCCGGCGCTTTCCGACGTTCGGAGTTGGTTGCGTTGGATGTGGAAGATTTAACTTTTTTTCCTGAAGGTGTCAAAGTGTTTTTAGGCAGGGCCAAAAATGACCCAGACGGCAAAGGGCAATATAAAGGGATTTCGTATCGCCGTCAGCGCCCAGAGGTTTGTCCTGTGCGCGCCATTAAAGCCTGGCTTGATATTTCGGGAATTACCAGCGGGCCTCTTTTTCGTTCTTTAACTAAAAATGGCGGCATTCGTCAGCAGCGCCTTTCGGATAAAGCAGTTGCCAGAACGGTCAAAGAATTCGCGGAACGTACCGGCGCTGATCCGCAGCGCTACGCAGGGCACAGCCTGCGCAGAGGCTTTGCTACTTCTGCCGCTCTGGCGGGAGCCAGAGAACGGCATATTATGAAACAAACCGGACATCATAGCGATAAAATGGTCCGTCGTTATATTGAAGAAAGCGAGATTTTTTCTTTCGACAATATGGCCTTAATGGAAAAAGCGGATGGAACTAGAAAAGGGAGTGATGATTATGAATGAACAATTATTGGATTTGATAAAAAGCCGTCGCAGTACGCGCAAATTTACGGCGGAAAAAGTGTCTCGCACTGATTTAGAAACGATCTTGGAGGCAGGCCGTTGGGCCCCTAGCGGTCATAATCAACAGTCTTGGTTTTTTACGGTTATTAGCGATACGAATATGTTTGCAGAGTTGAATCAACGTTTTCGTGAGGCTGCACAACATTCATCAGAGGCATTTATTCATAAATTGCTGGCTAAAAAGGATTTTGATATTTTCTACCACGCCCCTGTCGCTATTTTAGTTTCCGCCAAGGAAGATGCGATTATGACGGAGGCTAACTGCGCTGCGGCTACGCAAAATATGCTTTTAACGGCGGAAAGTTTAGGCTTAGGAAGCTGTTGGATTGGTTTTGCCGGCTTCCCTTTTATCAATGGTCAAGGAAAAGATTTGTGTGAAAAACTAGCTGTTCCCGAAGGTTTCCGTCCTCTTTACGCAGTTGTTCTAGGACATAAGCAGTTGCAAAACAAAGAAGTGCGCGGACCAAAACGTAAAGAGAATTGGGTTTACTACCATTCTTTTTCCGGTGAATGACGATGAGATGGCAAGCCAATGCAGCTTTGCTTGTGACCGCCGGTATTTGGGGACTTGCCTTTGTGGCGCAACGAGTGGGCATGGAATATCTCGAACCGTTTACTTTTAATGGTATTCGCTTTTTGCTAGGAGCGTTGTCCTTGCTGCCGCTCTTATGGTGGCAGCAACATCGCAAAACTGTAGTTGAAAAAAGAACAGCTTCTTTTCGCGTCTTTGGAATCGGCGTAATAGCTGGTTTAATTTTGTTTTTAGCAGCATCATTGCAGCAAATCGGCATTGTTGACACAACGGCCGGTAAAGCGGCTTTTGTAACTAGCTTGTACATTGTCCTTGTTCCTTTAAGCGGCGTTCTTTTGGGACAGCGTGTGGAAGTTTCTTTGTGGCTGGGGTGTTTACTATCTCTTTTGGGTTTGTATTTTCTTTGTATTCGTGAAGATTTCACCTTGTCTTTTGGCGATTTTTTGGTTTTGGTTGGCGCAGTTTTTTGGACGATGCACATTTTGTGGATTGATCGTTTTGCCTCCCAAGTACAGGTGCTTTCTTTGGCTGTTTGGCAGTTTACGACCTGCGCGATCCTTTCTTTGCTTGTTGCTGTTTTTACGGAAACAATAACCCTGGCTGGAATACGAGGGGCGCTTTCTCCGATCTTATATGGCGGAATCGGCTCAGTAGGCATTGCTTATACATTGCAGATTGTCGGGCAGAAACGAGCGGAGCCCACACAGGCTTCGCTGATTCTAAGCTTAGAGACGGTTTTTGCCGCTATAGGCGGGTATTTTTTACTGCATGAATTTCTTACTTCTTGGGAACTTCTAGGGTGCGTGCTGATGATGATCGGCATGCTAGTAGCGCAAATACCATGGCTTGCTTGGCAAAATGGATTTAAGAGCGCTTGGGGCGTAAAAAAAGCGGAAATAAAATAAATGATCGATTTTGTAATAAAGTGTCATTCCTTGTAGGAACTGTGTTACTATAATAGTAGGAATTTTCGGGATGAATTGGCTGTTACTTTTGGAAAGAGGTGTTTTATGCAGTCTGACTGGAAAGAAGAACTTGTAACATTGTTGCAAAGCGAATGGCAAAAAGTGAAAAAAGACGGTGAAAATGAAAAAAATAATGAGTTTTTGCAAATTCAAGAAATGTTGCAACGTCTGGAAGGAAAAGTGGATCGCTTGAACGCCCGTCTCACTTCATTAGAACGGGAATCCCGCCGGAAATAAACCGGCCCCTGGCTTCACTTTTACTAGTATATGCTGCTCAATCCTACTTTTATACGAATACCTTTTGAAGCGTTAGGAACTGCTGTTTCAGTGGTTCCTTTGCTTTTATCCTGGATGGCTGGCAAGCTTTTCGGGAAATTCAAGAGGAGGTGTATTTATGAAAAAGTTTTTTTCTTGTATGGTGTTGACCCTTTGCATGTTGCTAGGATTTGGAATTGATGCGGTAAATGCAGGGGCGTTAACAGAGTCGGTCTCGCAGAATCTGAAAATTCAACAATGGCAGGGACACAATTTTACATTTATGTCCCTGCCGGATGACAAGCAGGCTGCTGGTTACAGCATTTTCAAGGCGGAAAACGCTAGTAGAGGCTTCCAGGGAGATGTTGCCGTACGTATCCCCTATGCTACACATGTAGGTAAACAAGCTGTTGTTACTGATGTGGTTCCCTTTGATGCCGGTTATGGCATAAGAGAGTATATGGTTTATTTGACTGTTGTAGATACCGGGGAAAAGCTAGTGGCTCGCAGTATGCGTTCGCAAGTAAATGGACTTGTTTTAACAGCCGATTTGAAAAATGCACGGAAACAATTTATGGGAAAAACTGTATATTCAAAATTAAGGGAGCTGCCTGGGTTAGCAACCGCTGGAAATCCAATGCCTCAAGCGGTTTCAGTCGGCATTGGCGCTCCAGTTGTGGTTACGGATGTGTATCCGGGCATTCAAATACAGGACCCAATTTGGCTGGTAGTAACTGCAGCAAATGGACAAAAAGCAGTTCTGCCGATGAACTACAGTTGGACTAATATGCCACAGGTATTTTGGAATGACCGTCCAGCCTGGCAAGACGATCTTTTCTTAGAAGATCCGCATAAAACCTTTAATTGGTCTTCTGATATGTGGAAACAAATTGAAACCGCTAATGTAACGGTTGGAATGTTTAAAGAACAAGTACGTCTTAGCTGGGGCGAAGCCTCAGATATGGAACAGGACGGCTTTGTTTGGATTTATGGAGATAAGAAACTGACTTTCAACGGAGATATCCTGATTTCTATTGCTACACGAAGCTAGTGATACCGCAAAGCGTACAGAAGCAACTGGTTCTGTACGCTTTTTTCTTTTTATAGCACCTTGCCTGTTGCTGAAGTTTTCGCTATCATAGATAAGGGAATGCCTAAATTTATTCATACAGGAGGAAAATGACTCATGACAGTGGAAAAACGGGAATTTCAAGCGGAAACGAAACAACTGCTGGAGCTGATGATTCACTCCATTTATACGAACCGGGATATTTTTCTGCGGGAACTGATTTCGAATGCTTCCGACGCCATCGACAAGCTGCGTTTTGAAGCGCTGACCAAGCCGGAGCTGCTGGAAGGAAATAATGAATTTGAAATTATGCTGCTGCCGGACGAAGCGTCCGGTACATTGACTATTGCGGATAACGGCATGGGCATGACTCATGATGAAGTCATTGAAAACATTGGCACCATCGCTAAGTCCGGCACCAAGGCGTTTTTGGCAGCCATGCAGGAAAAAGAAAACGCCGGCGGCGATACCAATCTGATCGGGCAGTTTGGGGTGGGCTTTTATTCGGCCTTTATGGTAGCGGATAAAGTAACCCTTTTAACCCGCGCTCCCGGTCAAGAAAAAGGCGTACGTTGGGAATCAATCGGCGACGGCACCTATACGCTGGAAGAATGTGAAAAAGAAGGCCGTGGTACGACGATCATTCTTTCCTTGAAAGAAGAACATCGCAAAGCCGAAGCCGAAAGCGAGCAATTTTTAAACAAGCACACCTTAGAGCGGCTGGTTAAAAAATACTCCGATTATATTCGCTTCCCCATTCGCATGAGCATGCCGGTTATGACGCCTCCCGCCGCCGAAGGCGAAGAGCCGCAAGAACCCAAGGAAGAAGTACGTGTTCTAAACTCCATGTCTCCTTTGTGGATGCGCAATAAAAATGAAATTAAGCCGGAAGAATATAATCAGCTCTACAAGCACCTTTTCCTAGACTGGCAGGATCCCATGGAGGTCATCCACTCTAAGGTGGAAGGCGCTGTGGAATATACGAGCGTGCTTTTTATTCCCTCTCATGCACCTTTTGATTTTTATCAGCGTGAAGTTACCACAGGCATTCGCCTTTATTCGAAAAACGTGTTCATTATGGATGACTGTCAGGATCTCTTGCCAGAGTACTTGCGCTTTGTAAAAGGCCTTGTGGACTCTCCTGACGTTTCTTTGAACATCTCCCGCGAAGTGCTACAGCAGAGCCTGCCTTTAAAGAAAATCGGCAAGAATCTGGAGAAGAGCCTCTTAAAAACATTGGAGCAAATGTGCAAAAAAGACCGGCCCAAATACGAAACCTTCTGGAAGGAATATGGCAAGGCCCTCAAAAGCGGCGTGTACTCTGATTTCTCCAATCGTGAGCGCCTACAGGACCTCCTCCTCTTCTCCACCTCTCGCAGCGAAGACGAGCTGACTACCCTAGCTGACTATGTGGAGCGCATGCCGGAAAAGCAAAGCGTTATCTACTACGCCGCAGGCAAAGACCGCACCGCTGTGGAGCGTCTGCCCCAGATGGAAATGCTGCGGGAAAAAGGCCTGGAAGTATTGTATCTCTTTGACCGGGTCGATGAGTTTGCCGTTGATGCGCTGAACAGCTACAAGGAAAAACAGTTCCGCTCCATCAGCCGCGGCGAGCTGCAGCTGGATGAGATGGAAGACGAAACCGAAAAGAAAAAAGAGCAGGAAGAATTAACTAAAGAAAATTCAACCTTGCTCGAAGCTATTAAAAAGCACCTGGAAGGAAAAGTGACCGAAGTCAAACTGAGCCATCGCTTAACCTCCAGCCCGGTTTGCCTGGTCAGCGACGCTCAAGGCATCAGCCTCTCGATGGAGCAAATTCTGGCGGATATGGACCAGAAAAACTCCTTTAAAGCCAGCCGCATTCTGGAACTCAATCCCAACCATGCGGTGTTCAAGGCCCTGCAAGCGCAGTTTACCGACGGTAGCACCACGCCTCTTTTTGGCGATTACTGCGAATTGCTTTACGGTCAAGCCCTTCTTCTAGAAGGCTTAGCTCCGGAAGATCCGGGCCGCTTTGCCCAATTAGTGGCTTCATTGATGGCCGCGCCGGCTGCTAAAGCGTAAGAACAAGACAAATGGAAAGCCCAGCCTGTTGTTTTGCACAATAGGCTGGGCTTTTTGGCGCAGTATTATGATAATGTCGCTTGGGTCGCTTTCATATTTTTATCAAAACACTCATACCGCCAGTAGTATCCATTTGTAGAGTTTTGATGAATTTGATCGCTTGTACCCTAAAAGAAAGATTATGACCAATTGTTTTTTCATAAGTTTGAATCAAGTTAACTGCTTGGTTCAAGTTAAACCTTTCTTTATGAAATCCGGTCATGCCAATAAGCAGTGTTTGCAGTATAGCGTAATGCAACGTTAAAATAATATATTCTTCGTAAATTTCAATAGGAGCTGTTATCCCGTTTTCTTGAGGTCCTAGCGGAAATAGTTTTTGAAAAGCACTGTTTACCAAATAATTTTCCAAAAGATATTCGTGGGACTTGAGAAAAGGCGCATAATATTGTTCCTTCGCTAGGATATATGCTTCCACCGCTTCGATATCAATAGTATAATCTTTTAAGCCAATTCCTTGCATAAAATCATGCATGCATTCTTGGAACCGTTCTCCTAAAAACTCTCCTTGCATCCGATAATTCAACAGCGCAGTAACTACTTGCAGCTGTGTTTCTAAATCCGTCTCAAACACATTCATGGCCTGACGGAAGTCATCATGTTGAATTTTGTCTCTAAAGTAAGAAAGTAAATACGGAATATCTTCATCGTAATATTCTTCTTGAACTTGAGTCAGGCGGCTGCAAAAAACGCTCAGTAGGCTTAAACGCTGCCATAGAAGATAGTCTCTGTTTTGCAATAATTCAATCACAAACTCGCGGATAGGCGAAAAATACGCATACGGTTTCAGTGCAATTTGGGAGGATGAGTGGATAGTGGCAACCGCTCGGGAGCGCAAAGTTGTAAGTTCGTCTTTTTTTATAAACTGCATAGGTTCTTTGTTCAATAAGATCAGTTGTGCGGCTTGAATGCAGGAAACACATAAAGATCGTTCGAGGACTCCATCTACTTGGTTAAAGGTTCGGGGATACGTTGAACAGGTTAGCGATAGTGCATCTTCTCCTAGTCGCTGTTGAATCAGGCAGAGGTGTTCTTGTGTTAAGAAAGGACATCTCTGCTGCTCTAACTTCATATAACCCTGAATGGAATTTCCTGGATCTCTATTGCAATCAAGATGCTTACTAAAAAGAGTTTTCAAATTTGGATCCTTACAGGACGTATATTGGCGGAGCGTAGCAGCATCAATAACGATATCCCATCCTGCGCAGCAAGTATCTTGGCATTCTTGTCCGTTGCAGGAAAAATGCTGAAAATATGTTGGTTCAAATACTTTTTCGAATTTCAATGTTGCAACTTCCTTTTACTATATTACATTTTTGTTCAACCTGCTCTGACTAAGGCTATAGCGTGGAGCCTCTTAGCTTCGCCTTACACTAAGTACAATGATGAGCTGAAAGAGAATCGAATCATTATCATAGCGTTTTCTTTCATTGAAATGAGGTATTGAACTTAGAATTCGAAGCTTTAAGCTATCATTTCAAGGTTCAACTTATATAATAAACGTTCATTTACGCAAAAGCCAATTCATTTTCACATAAAAACAGATTTATTCAATTATAATACGTAAAAATGCACTCCATCCGACTACGCGCATCCTGCTTTTAAATTCTAATTCGTTTTTTGTCATCAATATTTGAAATGAATTTCCAGAAAGCATACTCTTTTGCGTTGAACCTTGTTTCGTAATTTGGAAACGGTCCTTAACAAACTGGACGTACTTTTATAGTTTGTGGCATAATAAGAGTAAGTTTTTCCCAAAGGAGATGCTTGGATGGATAAAAATAAAGCAACTTCCGGCGCTGCGGGTTCTTGTTTCTTGTCGGAGGCGGCCTTTCTTCCGCTGCGTGAAGGAGAAACCTATGAGCCAATATTAAAGGCGCAGCAAAAGCCCAAAGAAGCGACGCTTTACGCGGTACTCTTAGGCTTGCTTTTCGGCGCCGTTTTTACAGTGGCTTGCACCTATATGCCTCTAAAAGTGGGTCAAGGGGTTTCGGCGGATACGCCTATTGCCGCCATGGCGATTGCTCTGGCGGCAGTATTGAAGAGAAACGATGCGTTGGGAGAAAATACATTGATGGAATGCATCGGCTCTACCGGATCTATGGACAATTCCGGCCTGGTTTTCGTGCTCCCGGCTTTGTTTATTCTGCAGCTGCAGGCCACCTTTGCGGAAATGGTCTGGACTACGCTCTTGGGCGGCCTTTTGGGTATTGCCTACGCCATTATTTTGCGCAATTATTTTGTGGTACATATGCACGGTCATTACCCGTTCCCCGGCTCTTTGGCGACGACAGAGGTTCTCTTGTCCGGGGCCCAAGGAGGCGGCAGTCTGCGCGTGCTTTTGTTTAGCAGCTTAGTAGGCGGTGCAGCTGATTTTGCTACGAACTCCTTTGGTTGGTGGAATGCAGCGTTTACTTCTCGCTTTTGTACGTTTGGCAGCTATTTGGCGGAAAAATATAAGCTTCTTTTTGCCATTAATGTAGAGGCCGCTGTTTTGGCCATAGGCTATATGACTGGCTGGCGTTATGCGGTTATTATCGCTGGCGGCTCCTTGTTTGGCTGGTGGGTTCTGCTCCCCTTTATGGCTTCTTTATCGGCAGACAATCAAGCTTGGCTTCTTGGAACTGGTGCGGAAAAAGTATTTCAAGATATGACGCCAGAAGCTATTTTTCGGCAATCTGTTCGCTTTATCGGTATTGGGACCTTGGCGATGGCAGGCATTCTGGGGGTTTTAAAGATGGCTCCTTTTATCGGCCTTGCCTTTAAGGAAGCGATCGTAGGCATATGGGAAGACAAAAAAAATACATCCTCCTATGTGAGGACGCAACAAGATGTTCCTATAGCTTGGGTAGTGGGATTAATTGCATTGATTGCCTTGGTGTTTGCTTTGCTCATTCACCTCAACTATGGAGCTAGCTGGCTGCAAGCGCTTCTTTTAACGGTGGTGCTGCTGGCAGGGTCTTTTCTTTTTTCCGTCGTAGGAACTACGTCCATTGCCTTTACTTCTTCAGAGCCTGTATCCGGTTTAACTTTATTGACTTTGATTATTGGCGCACAAGCTATGCTCAGCACGGGCTTAGTCGGCGAGGTCGGCATTTTAGCGGTGCTTCTTATGGCTACGGTCGTTTGCGGCTGTCTCTGGATGACGGGATGCTTTGTGGGGGATTTAAAAGTAGCCTTTTGGCTTGGAATTACACCGAAGACGCTGCAAATTTGGAAGGTTATCAGCACCCTGGTTTCCGCGTTCATTGCCGCCGGAGTTATGTTGCTTCTTGCTAAAAGCATGGGCTTCAGCGGTCCGGGGGCCTTGGCGGCTCCTCAAGCCAATGCGGTAGCCGCGGTCATCGGGCCGCTCATGTCCGGTCAGGAGGCTCCTTGGACGTTATATCTTGCGGGCGCTGTATTGGCTGTGTTGTTAGACCGGCTAAAGGTGCCGGCGTTGGCGTTTGGGTTAGGTTTATATATTCCGTTGGAGCTCAATATGCCGTTATTGGCTGGTGGCGGTATTGCCTATCTCATGGCGCATAGCAGCCGCGATGCGATTTTGAATCAATGGCGTCAGCGCCGGGGCATTCTCATTAGCTCCGGTTTTATTGCCGGCGGTTCGATCATGGGCGTATGCAGCGCCGGATTGCGAGTGATGGGTTATGACTTCAGCCAGCTTTCTTGGGGAAGCACGGAAACTCCGGAATTATATTCCTTGGTAATGTATGTTTGCTTGTGCGGTTTTTTTATTTGGTATAGTCGGCGCGGCAAGCCGACTGTCTAAGCCGTTTTAATGCCATTTCATGCGCACATAGAAGCGAGCGTTTTTCTCAAAGGGCTCTCCTGTACGCTGAAAGCCGAAAGAAGCGTAAAAAGCTTCTTTTTCTTGGCGCGAATCCAGTACGATAACTCGTCCCTCGGCAAGCAGTGATGCTTCCTTTAACACATACGTTAACAACTTACTTCCCCAGCCTTGCTGCTGCTGCGAGGGCAGTGTGGCAAACTTGCGTAATTGCAAAGCCGCATCGCTGCTAAATACAGACAGGCAGGAAACTAGCATTTTGCGATTCGGTGCTGTAGTAACGAAAAGACCAAAATGCAGCGCATTTTCATCGCCGGAAAGTTGTACAAAAGAAATATCCTTGTCCGGCCACATTGCTTCTTGGCGCAACGGCCAGGTTTCTTCTGCTCGAATCAATTCAATACAATATGACGGATTTTGTGCATTCATTTCGGACGACTCCTTTCTAAAAGAAAGTATGAAACGATACTTTATGGGATGTTTTTCGATGTTCACCTACAAAAGACAATGTACATAGGATTGCTTAATGGTATTATAAGGGGTTTCCCAAAAACGACGCTCACAGCGCATTTGTGGACGTCGTTTTTTCTTTCTCTTAATCTCTTCTACTCTATTCAAAATTCGAACCCTACAACCCTCTTTTTCTGGTAGAGACCGGATGCTACGCCATCCATGGCGCATCCGGCACTAGGCGCATCCAGCGCTGTCGCCGCGAATCCGGTTCTCTTGTTCGTTCTTTTCTCAATCTACTTGAATGGGAATTTTGCTGGTATAGCGATGCGACAGCTGATCATCTAGGTGAGCGTATTTAGCAGTCGTTGTGGGGCTGGCATGACGCAGTGTTTCTTGGACAATGCGCAAATCTTTTGTTTCCTGGTAGAGCAAGGTGCCGCAGGTATGGCGCAGTAAATGACAGCTTTTCCCTGGTTTCTTAAGATCGGCTTCTTGAAACCA
This sequence comes from Anaeromusa acidaminophila DSM 3853, assembly GCF_000374545.1. NCBI lineage: Bacteria > Bacillati > Bacillota > Negativicutes > Selenomonadales > Sporomusaceae > Anaeromusa > Anaeromusa burkinensis. The sequence continues at coordinate 75,921 of NZ_KB894591.1, read as the reverse complement.
ATGATCAATCACATCACGGATGCCGCAGCGTGAAAGACGTCCGCCGCTATGATGACGGCTGACGGAAACAAAAAGCGGCGTGCCTTGCGCGTCGCCTAGTACAGGGCGGCGCTGTTTGGCATAGGCGTCCAGCGCGGCAAGAACATCCTCGCGCAGATAGACATAGCCGTCTCTTTTTTTGCCGTGTACCAGCATCATGCCGTTGTTCCAATCAACGTCTTCGACGTTGGCGCGATGGATTTCTACGGTGCGCAAGCCTTGTAAGGCCATAAGCACCAAAATAGCTTTAGCGCGCAACGCCTCCTCCCCTTCTTTGGGAATGAGCGATAATAAATGCTGCATATCGGCGGCGCTAAGAAAGGACTGCGGTTGCAGCCTGGCACGGCGGTCTTCGCCAGCGTACACCTCTGAAGCCGGATTTTCTTTGAGAATGCCTCGGGAAACGGCGGCTGCGTAAAAACGGCGCAGCGCTGTTAGCTTTAAGGCAATGGTGCTGACTTTATAGCGTTTTTTCTCCCAAAGGTATTGGCGGTATACTTTCAACTGGTGTACTGTAGCCTGTTCTGGCTGCAGACCTTCTTCGCGGCACCAAAGGAGAAACTGGCGGATATGAGAAAGATAGGTGGCCATGGTGTCGGCGGCGGCGCGGCCATGAGCTACGTCCAAGCGGAGAAATTCACCGAAGCGTTGCAGAAATTCTTCTTTGCTCCAACTATCTGGACTCAACAAAGAAGCTGGCGCCGCTGGCATGGTTACATACTGCCCATTCATACCTATCTCCTCCTCGTAACCTATTTAAAAGTTCTTTAACTCCTTATAATTATACTTATAAGGAGTTTGGCAGTCAAGAAAAGGCGGTTTATAATAAAACCGCCTTTTCGGATACTATAAAGCTATGGGGTCTACTTCTTAATGAAATCCGCACCTCGCTGGATAGCTGCTTCATTAATTTTGAAGAGATCCGGCTTATTAGCAAATTTCTTTTCAAACATCTTTTTGAAAGCGCCCAGCATAGATTCGGTTTTAACTGGTTCCGCCGCAGCGATGATGGCTCCCAGCATAACCATGTTGCCTACTTTTGGGTTGCCAAGCTCAGCAGCAATTTCATTAACAGGTACTTTGAAGACATTGATATCTTTGCGAGTAGCATCTTTGTCAATGAGGGAGCTGTTAATAATCAAAGTGCCGCCTTTTTGCAGCGCTCCTTCAAAACGAGTCAGAGACGGCAGATTCATGGCCACAACCATGGATGGTTCGCTGACCATAGGAGCGCCAATGGGATCTTCGGATACGATAACCGAACAATAGGCAGTGCCGCCGCGCATTTCCGGCCCGTACGAAGGAATCCAGGTTACTTCTTTGCCTTCGAGCATGCCAGCGTACGTCAGCAACTGCCCCATGAGCATGATGCCTTGACCGCCGAAGCCAGACATAATAATTTCATGTGTTTGCGACATTATTTGGCCACCTCCTCAGGTGTTTTGAAAACCCCAAGGGGATAGTACGGCATCATATTGGTTTCCATCCATTTTACAGCGTCGATGGCGCTTAATCCCCAGTTGGTTGGACACGTGGACAAAACTTCTACCATGGAGAAGCCTTTGCCTTCCAATTGCGTCTTGAAGGCTTTTTTAATGGCGGCTTTCGCTTTCGCCATGTTCGCTGGGTTATTGACAGCTACGCGTTCAATATAAACCGCGCCGTCTAAAGTAGCCAGCATTTCCGATACACGAATCGGGATGCCCGCCATCTCCGCTTTACGACCATACGGCGAGGTTTGCGTCACCTGTCCTACCAAGCTAGTAGGCGCCATTTGACCGCCGGTCATGCCGTAAATTGCGTTATTAACGAAAATCGTGGTGATTTTTTCACCGCGAGCCGCTGCGTGAACAATTTCCGCTGCGCCGATGGCGGCAAGATCGCCGTCGCCTTGATAAGTGAATACCGGAGCTTCCGGATGAACCCGCTTGATGCCGGTGGCTACAGCCGGAGCGCGGCCATGGGCGGCTTCAAACATATCAATATTAAAATAATCATAAGCCAAAACAGAACAGCCTACAGGCGCGACGCCGATAGCGCTGTCTTGAACGCCTAATTCGTCAATAACCTCGGCGACAAGGCGGTGAATGATGCCATGATGACATCCTGGGCAGTAATGTGTAGGCATATCTACAAGTGAGGCTGGACGGCCAAAAACTTTTTCTGCCATGAGATCATTTACCTCCTTTGCCGCTCATAATAGCAACAATTTTTTCGTAAATTTCATTAGGGCTAGGCATTACGCCTCCCATGCGCCCATAGAAATGAACAGGCTTGTCTTTGCCTACAGCCAGCTTCACGTCTTCGACCATTTGGCCGGCGCTGAGCTCTACTGTCAAGAAAGCGGAAGCCTTTTGCGCTAAAGCTTCAAGCGGCGCGGTTGGGAAAGGCCACAAAGTAATCGGACGAAGCATACCGACTTTCAATCCTTCTTTATGCGCTTTTTCCATCGCCGTACGGGCAATACGAGAGCTAATGCCATAGGCTACAATAACCAATTCGGCATCATCTGTGTAAAGTTCCTCATAGCGAACTTCAGCAGCAGATATTTTAGCAAATTTTTCCTGTAAATGTAGGTTGTGTTGCTCCATTGCATCCGGCTGCAAATATAGCGAGTTAATGATGTTCGGTTTTTTACGTCCTTTTAAGCCCGAAGCAGCCCAAGGCTTGGCCGGAGGAGTAAGAGTGCTTGCTTTAAATTCAGCAGGCTCCATCATTTGTCCTAACGCGCCGTCGCCCAAAAGCATAACCGGTGTACGATATTGATCAGCCAAATCAAAGGAAAGAATGGTGTAGTCTACCATTTCCTGCACCGAGTTTGGCGCTAAAACGATCAGACGATAGTCGCCGTGTCCACCGCCTTTAGTAGCTTGAAAGTAGTCGGACTGCGCCGGCTGAATGCTGCCCAATCCCGGGCCGCCGCGAGCAATATTGACAATAACACAGGGCAGTTCAGCCCCTGCAATATAAGAAATTCCTTCTTGTTTCAAGCTAATTCCAGGGCTTGATGACGAAGTCATGGTGCGAGCACCGGTACCGGCTGCGCCATAGACCATATTAATTGCGGCAATTTCACTTTCCGCCTGTAAAAATACCCCGTCGATTTTTGGCATGCGTTTGGCCATATATTCGGTAAGCTCGGTTTGAGGGGTAATGGGATAGCCAAAATAATGACGGCACCCGGCAACAATAGCGGCTTCACCAATCGCCTCATTGCCTTTCATGAGAATTTTTTCAGCCACAGTACTTCCTCCCCTTTATTTATAGACTTCAATAGCAACGTCTGGGCAAGTTTTACCGCACAGCGCACAGCCAATGCACTGCGATTCGTCCGTACAGAAAGCAGGACGATAGCCTTTGCTGTTAAAATGATCTGCAAATGTCAGAATTTTTTTCGGGCAAGCGACGGTGCATAAGCCGCAACCTTTGCATCGCTCTTCGTTGATGACCGGTTTTGCCATGAAAATAACCCCTTTCCTCTCTTTGCCTGTAATGTTGTAAACCACTAACTCGGTATATTCACTTTATTCGGAACTAACATAAAAATTCCTGCTTTTGTACATAAAAATACCCGCAAAACTTGCGGGTATTTTGTATACTGGTCACTAACATTTATAGTTTCAAAAAAATGAGTAAGCCTATATTAGCCGACAATAACTTCCAATTGATCGCCGTTTTTGCACAAGGCGGCATTTCCCTCATCAGTATCGACATGCATTTCCAATGCATAGTCTTTATTAACGCGGATCAACACATTTTCAAAAACCAAACCACGTTCGCCGCCACAGCGGACTTTAACGAGATCTTTATCTTTAACGCCGAACTCAGCGGCTTCAGCAGGGTTCATATGAATATGACGGCCAGCTACGATAACGCCTTCTGTCAACTCAACTTCTCCTTTTGGACCTACCAGTTTGGCGCCAGGAGTGCCGGCCAAATCGCCGGAATCACGGACGGGAATATTTTTCAAACCGAGTTTCATGGCATCGCTCATGGAAACTTCTACTTGGCTCTTGCTGCGGATTGGTCCCAAAATACGTACATTTTTAAATGCCGATTTTTCGGTAACTACATCAATGGTCTCATTGGAAGCAAACTGTCCAGGCTGTGCCAAATCTTTTTTATTGGTCAGCTCATAGCCAGCTCCATAGAGAATGTCCAGATGCTCCTGAGTTACATGGACATGGCGGGCAGAAATACCTACAGTTACTTTCTTGTTGGACATGAACAACACTCTCCCTGTTTTGTTTTAGCGTCATTTTTTAAGGAACCATGCTATAACCGCATAGGTTTCCTTAAATATAAAAATAAACCGAAATTGTCAATACGACAGCTTCGGTTTATTATATCATGAAATGTTACTCAATGATTTCTGAAAAATAAACAACTGTTACAGTGTCATCCGGAGAAATGCTCCGTTCGTAGACTCCTTCTAGGAAACGGGTCAGCTCTTCGACGCTGGCAATATCAGGATTTTCTCCTTGCAGGTCTTCGCGAGTTAATTGGCCGATAGGTTTAACCAACACACGGTCAATAACGGCTGCATATATTTTTTTGCGCTGATGAAACCGCTTGCCCACTGTTACCCAGCAAATATCACCCTCTTGATATTTGCTGCGCTTATCACCGAAACGAATGGTACAGGATTTGCGACGGCAGACTAACTGTACATGGTAATTAGATGAATAAAAATTCAATGCTTTCATTGACAAGTCCTCCTTTGCCAATTAAGATATCGCTGAAAATCAGCCTTTTTTCAACCATTGCACGGTACGATCAACTGCTTTTTGTAAACTTGCTTCTTCTTCTACCAAGGCGATGCGCACATACCCTTCTCCCTGCGGTCCAAAAGCGCTTCCAGGAACTACGGCCACCCCGGCTTCACGCAGCCAGGATAATGTAAATTCCATGGAGGTTTTTCCTGTCGGCACCGGCGCCCATACGAACATGGTGCCTTTCGGCTTGGGAATTTGCCAACCGCCAGCGGCTAAGCCGTCAATCAAAATATCCCGGCGACGTTGGTAGCTGGCTGCCGTGTCCAGTACGGCTTGCTGCGGTCCGCGCAGCGCGGCGATAGCGGCTTCCTGAACAGGAAGAAAAATACCATAGTCAAAGTTTGATTTCAAACGTCCTAAATAGGAAATAACTTCAGCATTGCCCAAAGCAAAGCCTACACGGCAGCCGGCCATATTGTATGTTTTGGAAAGAGAGTGGAATTCAATGCCCACTTCCGTAGCTCCTGGCGTTGCCAGGAAGCTTGGCGGACGATAACCGTCAAAGACCAACTCGCTATAAGCAAAATCATGACAAACAACAATTTCATTTTTCTGGGCAAAATCTACTACTTTGCCAAAAAAGTCTTCATTTGCCACCGCTGCTAAAGGATTATTAGGATAGTTAAGAATCATCAATTTGGCACGTTTGCAAATGTCTGCCGGAATGGCTTCCAGATCAGGCAAAAACTCATTTTCTTTGCGCAAGGGCATATGATATAATTCGGCGCCGGCCACTAAAGGTCCTGCGCTGAAAATTGGATATCCAGGATCAGGAACCAGTACTACATCGCCAGGATTAAGCAGACACAGCGCGATATGAGCCAGACCGTCCTGAGATCCCATCAGCGTATGTACTTCTGTTTCCGGGCAAAGCGTAACGCCAAACTTATCTTGATACCACTGCGCCATAGCTTCCAGTAATTCGCTTTTACCGCGTGACAAGGCGTAACGATATTGGTGTCCTTCTCTTGCAGCGTTGCATAAAGCATCAACAATATGCGGCGCCGGAGCTAAATCGGGACTGCCAATACTCAAGGTAATGATGTCGCGGCCCTTGGCTTCTTCCGCACGGCGTAAAGCGTCAATTTCCGAAAAAACAGCGGATGAAAGTCCGTTCAATCGTTCAGAACAAGCTGGATGAAACAAATGAATTCCTCCTCGGTTCCTTAGTCGCGAGCAGTAAGACGCTGGCTACGTACACCAACTTCATGACGCAGTCGCTCAATATCAATCGTTGTGAACTCGCCGTTGTCCAGCAACACTTTGCCATCAACCAAGACCGAGTGCACATCAAGAGCATTAGCGGCATAGGCCAAAAGAGAAATGCGATCATACCGAGGCTGCCAATGCAAGCCTGTCATATTCCAAAGAGTCAGGTCGGCTTTTTTTCCGGGGACGATTTGACCAATTTGCTGTTCCAAGCCCAAGGCGACTGCGCCTGCGCTAGTTGCCATTTGCAGGGCTTCGCTGGCGGAAACAGCCAAAGGATCGCCGGTATTCGCTTTGTGCAGTGTGGCTGCTAATCGAACTTCTTCGAGCATATCCAAATTATTATTACTGGCGGCTCCGTCGGTGCCAAGAGACACGCACAAACCGGCTTTTAACATAGCCGGCACTGGTGCAATGCCGCTGGCAAGCTTCAGGTTACTGCCCGGGTTATGGGCTACACGAACCATACGTCGCGCCATCAGCTCGATATCTTCCGGCGAAAGGTGTACGCAGTGAGCCGCTAAAGTGCCGCATTCCAAAAGACCCAGGCGCTCCATCAAGGCCATGGGCGTAGCGCCATGGTCTCTTTTACAGTCTTCTACTTCGCCTATTGTTTCCGCCAGATGAATGTGAATATTGGCGTTTAGGCAATGGGCCATGGAGACAACGCGTTCTAAATAGGCAGGCGGACAGGTATAGGGCGCATGCGGTCCGAGCATGACGGTAATTCGGCCGTCAGCAGCGCCGTGAAATTCTCGGAAGAAGGAAGCGCTTTCAGTCAAGGCAGTTTCCGCATTCGGCGCTACGCCGGCCATGCCGCGGGCCAAACTGGCGCGAATACCGCTTTCGGCGACAGCGCGAGCCGCATCAGGCATAAAAAAGTACATGTCTGCAAAGGTGGTTGTGCCGGTGCGCAGCATTTCCGCAATCGCCAGCTGCGTCCCCCAGTAGACGTCATCCGCTTCTAAACGGGCTTCTGCGGGCCAAATTTTTTCCTGCAGCCAGTCCATAAGCTGCATATCATCCGCATAGCTGCGAAATAAGCTCATCGCCGCATGAGTATGCGTATTGATAAAGCCAGGCATAGCCAGAAGATCTTTTCCTTCAATAATACGATCCGCTGACCATGCTTCAGGCACAATGCCTACATAAGCAAATTTACCTTCTGCAATGGCAATATCCCCGGTAGCTACTGCTCCGTCCGGGCCCCAATATTCGATATTGCGAATCAAAATGCGTTCAGTCATTTGGTGTGTCCCCTCTCCGCTTGCGATAATGCGAGACGTAAAATTCGTGCATAATGGTTACATCTTCGTCGTTTAACGCCTTGGCTCCTCCTAAAAGATTGGCGTAAAGATAAATTTGTGCCGCTTTTTCCACTAATTCTGCTGCTGTCATGGCTTCCGCCAAAGTAGTGCCGCAGCATACGGCTCCATGATTAGCCAAAAGTACGGCTTGCTTAGAGCCAAGAGTGGCGGCAGCGTGCGCGGCCAACTCTTGAGTTCCCGGCAAAGCATAAGGCGCTAAAGGAATTTCGCCGCCCGCTAATTGCACGATGTCTTCGATCACCGGAGGAATGGGCTTATGGGCTACGGCGCAGGCGCTGGCGTGAACGCTGTGCGTATGAACAATAGCCATAATATCCCGCCGTGCTTGATAGATCGCTAAATGAAGCGGCGTCTCCGAAGAAGCGCTGCGTCCAGATGCCTGATAAACTGTCTTTCCACTTAAATCGACGATGACAATATCTTCGCTTTTTAAGGACTCATAATCTCGGCCGGAAGGCGTAATCGCCACTTGATCTTTAGCAACACGCAGGCTGAGATTGCCCCAGGTGCCTGCAACCAAGCCTTTACCTAAAAGCGTTTGACCGGCTAATACAAGCTGTTGGCAAGAAGCTTCAAACATCGTAGAGCCTCCTCTGTTTTAAGCCTGTTTCAAGTAGGCTTCCTGTTCCGCAGAAAGAGCGTCAATGCCAAAGCCCATAGCTTTGAGCTTATAGCTGGCAATTTCCTTGTTCAAATCGTCGGAAACAGTATGAACGGTATTGTCCATTTCTTGATGATGATTGAGAATATGCAAAACTGCCATAGCCTGCACGGCAAAAGACAAATCCATAATTTCCGCTGGGTGGCCGTCACCGGAGGCCAAGTTTACTAGACGGCCTTCTGCCAACAGATAAATACGGCGGCCGTCAGCCATCAAATATTCTTCAATATTGTGGCGAGCGGTTCTCTTTTGTACGGCTAAAGTATCCAGGTCGCCTTTGTTAATTTCTACATCAAAATGGCCGGCATTAGACAAAATGGCGCCGGTTTTCATAACTTCAATGTGCTCCTTGCGAATCACATCCTTGCAGCCGGTAACGGTTACAAAAATATCTCCTTGTTTGGCTGCTTCTTCCATAGGCATAACTTGGAATCCGTCAAATACGGCTTCAATCGCTTTAATAGGGTCAATTTCCGTAACGATGACATTAGCGCCCAGACCTTTGGCGCGCATGGAAACGCCTTTGCCGCACCAGCCATAACCGGCGACAACAACGGTCTTGCCAGTCACTGTAAGGTTGGTGGTACGCATGATGCCGTCCCAAGTGGATTGACCGGTTCCGTAACGATTATCAAAAAGATATTTGCAATAAGCATCGTTAGCGGCAACCATCGGGAATTTCAGTCTTCCCTCTTCCGCCAATGCGCGGAGACGATGTACTCCGGTCGTGGTCTCTTCGGCGCCGCCGAGGATATTAGCGGCTAAATCGCTGCGCTCGCCGTGCAGCAAAGAAACCAGGTCGCCGCCGTCGTCAACGATAATATCCGGTTTTGTGTCTAGCGCGCGGTGTAGGAAAGTTTCGTATTCTGCATCGGTGCAGCCGTGCCAAGCAAAGACAGATACGCCTTGCTCGCTCAGAGCCGCTGCCACGTCATCTTGCGTAGAAAGAGGATTGCTGCCAGTAATGGCGACTTCGGCGCCAGCATTTTTAAGAACCAAAGCCAAGTAAGCGGTTTTCGCTTCCAAGTGCATGGTGATAACAATTCGTTTGCCTTTGAGCGGCTGTTCTTTACTCAAATCTTTATCCAAAAGGCTGAGTACAGGCATGAAGTTTTTTACCCAATTGATTTTATCATGGCCTCCGGGAGCTAATTTGCTGTCGCGAATCATAGAAGTTGTCATCATGTCATTCTCCTTTTTTATCTGTACTTATTATTGCGCAGACTGCGCCGCTTGTTGGCGCATGGCGGCAATGGCTTTGTCATAGGGCGCTCGCAGAACGCCGTACTCGGTGATAATGGCAGATACATATTCATGCGGCGTTACGTCAAAAGCCGGGTTGAAGACTGCAATGCCCTGAGGAGCGGTCGCTTTCCCTGAAAAATGCGTAACTTCGCTTTCATGACGTTCTTCAATGGGAATACCCTCTCCGGTAGCCAGAGAAACATCAAATGTCGAAAACGGCGCGGCTACGTAAAAAGGCAAACCATGTTCTTTCGCCAAAACCGCCACACTATAGGTACCGATTTTGTTGGCCACATCGCCATTGGCGGCAATGCGATCAGCTCCGACAATAACCGCCTTAACACGACCTAATTTCATAACATAACCGGCCATATTATCCGTAATCAGCGTAACAGGGATGGAATCCTTGGAAAGCTCCCAGGCCGTTAGACGGGCGCCTTGCAGAAGCGGTCTGGTCTCGTCAGCATATACGCCGCAGATGCCTCCTTTACGGTAGGCTTCGCGAATCACGCCTAAGGCGGTACCCTGTTCGACAGTAGCCAGCGAACCGGCGTTGCAGTGCGTCAGCACGGGTATGGGATTGAACGCATCGAATAAAGCAGCCCCAAACTGAGACATGCGCTGGTTAATCAAAACATCTTCACGGGCAATAGCATTTGCTTCTTCTTCCAGTGCCGCAATAATGACGGCAGTTGGCTGCTGCTCATGGGCATGCGCTACTTTCAACATTCGCTTAATGGCCCAGGCTAAATTAACAGCCGTAGGTCTTGTGGCGTTAAGATCTTTGGCAATGCGCTGCAATTGCGTGGAAAAGTCAGCAGCATTTTCAATACTTTTAGCGCCAAGCACTAGCCCGTAGGCAGCGGCGGCTCCAATGGCCGGGGCGCCTCGCACTTCCAATTTACATATTGCGTCAGCTACTGCCTGATAATCTTCACAACAACGCTGGCATTCTTCTAGCGGCAGCGCTGTTTGATCCAAGAGCAAAAGGCAGCCGTCTTTCCATTCCATGGTTTTCATGAAAACCGCTCCCCTTTTACTCAAATTTTGTCATGTCAAAACCGCCGTACTCTTGCAGCGCGTGACGACAGGAACAGTCTTCATCCGCCTTAATGCGAGTCAATGTTTTTTCTAAAAGCAAACGCAGTTTCGCGCTGTTTTGTTTCATGATCTCGACAACTTCGCCATGCGTAAGATTTTGCGGCGAAAGGCCTGCTCCGTAATTAGTTATCATAGAGACGGTAGCATAGCACATTTCGGCTTCTCTGGCCAACACTGCTTCCGGAATATTGGTCATGCCGACAACGTCGCCGCCGAAGGAAGCAAAAAGCCTTACTTCCGCAGGAGTTTCAAAGCGAGGCCCTTCGGCGCAAACGTAGCAGCCCTGAGAATGAAGGGTTATACCGGTTTCCTTGGCGCTTTCGGCCAAAATAGCGCGTAGCGAAGGACAATAGGGCTGGGTAACGTCTACATGTACTACACCGCGGGGTCCCCCGTCAAAAAAGGTATTGACGCGAGCTTTCGTAAAATCAAGAAATTGATCTACTGCAACAAAATCGCCAGGCTTGTACTCCATGCGCAGCGAGCCGACAGCTGTAGTAGCCAAAATAGCCACAACACCCAGCTTTTTCAAAGCGTAAATATTGGCCCGATAGTTGATTAAATGGGGCGGTATCGAATGCCCGGCGCCATGGCGCGACAGAAAAACGACTTCCTGTCCTTCTAAGCGGCCGACTTGATACGGAACCGAGCCAAAGGGCGTCGACATGGTATCTTCCCAAAGAGAGCTCAACATCCGAGGATCATACACTCCTGTGCCGCCGATAACGGCCAAACGATGTGGTGTAGTCATGAATACGCCTCCCTAATTTACTGGTTTCCTGTCACTAGGAGAACCAGATCATTGATTGTTTGCAGCACATGATCCGGCTTGGATGCCGCAAGATTTTCCCAAGGTACCAACGTCCATGAAACTGCGGCGGTTTTCAGGCCGGCAGCATGACCGCTGGCAATATCGGCGGGGCTGTCTCCTACCATCAAACAGGACGAAGCCGGCAGACCTAAATGGGACAAGCCTTTTTCCACTGGCTCCGGATGCGGCTTATGCTGCTGAGTTGATTCCATGCCGACAACATGCCGGATATAACCGTCTAAATGGAACAGACGCAGACCGCGCCAGGCTGTTTTTTCTGTTTTAGAAGTAACAACGCCCATAGCAACGCCTGCGTTATCGAGAGTTTGCAACACTTGCTCAACTCCCTCAAAGGAAGTGGCCAAGCGGTCATGGTGCTCCAGATTAAAAGCGCGGTAAATTTCAATCAAGCGGTCTGCATCTCCCGGTTCGCCCAGAACCTCCATGGCTGTGCGCAAAGGTTCTCCAAAATAACGTGAAATGGCTTCTTCCGGCAACATTCGTCCATAAGCAGTTTGAAAGGTGTGTTGAAAAGACGCAATAATTAAAGGGGATGTATTAATGAGTGTGCCGTCGAGATCAAATAAAATGCCTGCAAATTTCACAAAGCTCCTCCTACTTGCAAAACGGTTGTTTCCTATCATTTTGTAAAATAATTCACGTTTTGTTATTCTTTATCCTGCCGGACTTTTTTGCTTATTCTTCCTTGACCCAGGACTGTACCAGCGGCAAAAGGCTGTGATCCGTCATATCCAGGCAGATGGGAGTAATCGAAACGCAGCCTTTGGATACGGCAGCGATATCGCTGTCCTCATCATTGCTGACGTTCAGCACTTCGCCTCCCATCCAATAGTAAATGCGACCTCGGGGATCAAGACGGCGTTCAAAGGTATTCGTATATTGACGTACACCTAGCTTGGTAACAGCAACGCCTTTTATCTCCGCTTCCGACAGTGCCGGAATGTTGAGATTTAGCAGCATTCCAGGTTGCAGTTGGTGCGGCAGGATCATGGTTTCCAGGATGCGTCTGGTAATTTTGGCGGCGCTTTTGAAGTCGCCGTGGTTCCAAGAATTAAGAGAGACCGCTAATGATGGAATACCGTGTAGAGCTCCTTCCATCGCGGCGCTGACCGTACCGGAATATAGTACATCTGTGCCTAAGTTAGGACCATGGTTAATGCCTGAAATAACCAAGTCCGGCGTTTCGCTAAGGAGCGCTTCCAAGGCAATTTTTACACAGTCTGTAGGCGTACCACCGATTCGCCAGGCTTTAATGCCATCTTCTTTTACAACATGGCGGTCTACGCGAATGGGGTGAGTTACGGTAATGGCTTGGCTTGTGGCGCTTCGCTCGCGGTCCGGAGCAGCAACAATTACATCCGCCCAAGTAGAAAGCTCTTGCCATAAAGCACGGATGCCAGAGGCGTCAATTCCGTCGTCATTTGTCAGTAATATACGCATTCAACGGCGCCTCCTATCAAAAGCCCTGTTTCTTGGTGTAAGCTACCGCAGAGTGAAGTGATTCCCAAACTTTCACTTGCGTCAAAAAAATGTCCCCCTGACGCAGTAAGGGCAGTTGTTCTAGTTTTTCATAAACATAGCGAGCTAAATTTTCCGCTGTAGGATTTAATTGGCTGAAAGCCTCTAACTCATTTAAATAATGATGATCTAGTTCATTAAGAACTCCTTTGGCAGCGTCCTTGAGATCATGAAAATCAACCAGCATACCGAGTTCATTTAAGGTTTCGCCGCAGACGCTAACCTCCACACGCCAGTTATGTCCGTGCAGACGGCGGCATTTTCCGGGATACTCGCGAATACAATGCGCCGCTTCAAAATCAAGGCTTATCGTTAAGTCGTACATACTATGTTCCTTTCTGCTTCAACGAATTGTGTTATTGAAATGGAGAAAAAGAGGTGAGTTAGACTCACCTCTTTTTGAATTATTTTACTGCTTGTTTACTGAATACCGGTTCGTTGGCGAATTCATCATTGGCTTTCATCAGCATGTCCTGATAGCTAAGTGCACGGGTATGCTGCGTATGACTCCAAACGCGTTCATGGCGATGCAAAAAGCCCAGGAAGGTGATGGGAATCCAACTGTAAACAAAGACCGGGTACATCAGCAGATACAACCAGCACTTCCAGTTTGCTCGAATCTTAGCCAAAATGATGACTGGAAAAATATATTGGCCAAAAGCGAGAATAGTCCAAACTTCAAGAGGTAAAACCCGCTCTAAAATATTCGTATAAAAGGGGTAAACAGCACCAGCATAACTGGCAATGACAAAAAACGTAGACATCAGCAAAAAGTGCGGCTGAACCAAGTGCAATACCCCGTCCAAGAGACGGATGTCACGACGGCGGATGCCTTCTTTGATCATTGCGGGAATATAACGACCGGCAATGTCAAAATGTCCCTGCGCCCAACGCTTGCGTTGATTCCAAGCCTGTTTGAACGTAAGTGGTTTTTCATCGTAAACAATAGCGTCATGAGCCCAAGTCGTACGAATTCCTTTCAAGAGGACCTTCATGGTAAATTCCATGTCTTCTGTCAAACAGGTAGCGCCCCAGCCAAAGCGGCGCAGCACACTGGTGGAAATACACATGCCGGTACCGCCCAAAACACTGGACAAGCCGATATTATATTTAGCTAAATGCCAAATATGATCGATTAGCCAGAAAGCAATAGCAAAAGTTCCGGAAATCCAAGTGTCTGTAGGATTTTTAGCATCCATATAGCCTTGGATAACGGTCTCCCCTTTTTGCAAACGATTATTCATTTCCAAAAGGAAATTAGGATGCACTAGATTATCAGCGTCAAAAACAACAATCGCGTCGTATTGGCGTTTCATTTTGAAAAGGCGGGCAAACATCCATTCCATCGCAAAGCCTTTGCCACGTTTTTCCGTATCAAATCGTTCATGGACGATCGCCCCGGACTCACGAGCTACTCGAGCAGTAGAGTCAGTACAATTGTCAGCTACAATGAAAATGTCGTAAAGTTCTTTAGGATAGCGCAAAACATGCAGATTTTCTACCAATTGTCCAATAACCGATTCTTCGTTATGAGCGGAAACGACAATGGCAAAGGTATGTTTTGGCTGGAAATTTTTCTTTTCTCGTTTTTTCCAAAATCCAAAACAAGCGAGAACAAAATAGTACACGCTGAAAAAAGCAATCATTGCTTGAATGGGGATCATGATAATATCCATTATATAGTTCATGGGAGACGCTCCTTTTCGCACACCAACATCTTATTAAAGAAGGTGTCCGTCTATTGCTTTGCTGCTGTTATACGTTGGCGTCCAAAAAGTCCATAGACAAAATTCAGCACGCCAAAAAATGCATAAGAAAAGAAAATAACAAAAACAATGGCCTCTAGGGAATGCCAGAGAATATAACCGGCCATGACAGCAGTCAATATAACGGGAATGGCGTGAATCTGCTCATTTCCCTTCCCTTTGAAGTCAGGGTAATGAACCGAACTGACCATTAAATAAGCGAAAATAGCAATTAAAATGGGAAACGTCCAGCCGCTGGGCTTGTAACCAAGAGCCACAAAAGTGCCTACTAGGCAGCCGCCCGCCGGAATGGGCAAACCCATGAAATACCCTTTGACCGTTGTTGTGTTTACGTTGAAACGCGCCAAGCGCAAAGCGCCGCATAAGGCAAAGAAGATCGCTACGGAAAAACCAATCCAGCCAAATTCCTTTAGCGCAAATTGATAGGCCAGCAATGCCGGCGCAACGCCGAAAGATACTAGATCGCAGAGGGAATCAAGTTCTTTGCCGAACTCGCTGCTAACGCCAAGCGCCCGCGCTACTCTGCCATCTAAACCATCCGCAATCATAGCGGCGACGATGAAAAAACCAGCCGGTACGAAATCTCCTTGCATGGTAAAGCCGAGAGAAATCATGCCCAGAACGAGATTGAGGGCTGTAACGGCATTGGGAATCCAATACTTCACTCGTGTAACCTCCCTATGATGGTCTTGCCGCCATAAACGCGGTCTCCCTTTTTGACCAATACTTCTACGTCAGCAGGCATGATAATTTCCGTACAGGAGCCAAATTTAATCATGCCAAAGCATTCACCGGAATGCAATTGGCTGCCGAGAGTGACCCAGGAGACGATGCGTCGCGCAATAAGACCGGCCACTTGCGTGACCAATACCTGCAAGCGCCCGTTATCCAAACCGATGGCATGGCGTTCATTTTCACAACCTGCCGAAGCTTTATAAGCTGGTTTGAAACGGCCGCATACATACTGCTGATACTTAATTTCCCCGCCAATGGGGCTGCGATTGACATGTACGTCAAAGACGGAAAGGAAAATCGTAACTTTTGTGCCTTGGGTATGAAGAAATTCTTCATCAGTCACTTCGCAAACACTCATCACTTTGCCGTCGGCTGGGGAAAGTACCAAATTATCCCCAGTTGGAATAACACGATTCGGGTTGCGAAAGAAAAAAGTTACAAACAAAGTCAGTACGCCTGGCAAAATGCTCCATACCGGTTCGGCAAAGAAGGCAACCATAACGGTAAGGAGAAATAAAAAGGCAATATAACGGTACCCCTCTTTTACAATGAGGCCTGTTGTCATTATACTTCGTTTCACCTCCTGCCCTCGTCGGGGCAAAAAGAAAAGGGCTTTCTTTAAAGTGGCCCATATTCTCAAATAATTATAATATATACCTTCGAGGTTGTCTAACTGTTTTTCCTACTGTAAACATGCCAAACGAAACGAGGTAAAGCCAGCATTCGCAGGCAACGGCTTGGTTGGCATAAAAGACGGTACAGCCATTCCAGGCTCGCTTTTTGCATCCACTGCGGCGCCCTGGTTACCTGTCCCGCCATAACGTCAAAGGTTCCCCCCACGCCCATCGCTACAGGCACGCGCAATTGCGCAGCATGGCGGCGCAGCCATTTCTCCTGTCGGGGCACGCCCAGAGCTACAAAAAGAATAGTAGCACCGGAGGCATTAATTTCTTCGATCAACTTTTCTTCATCATCTTCTTTAAAAAATCCGTCCCGGTAGCCGAGAATGCGCAGGTTTGGATGCGTTTTCCTGGCGCTGGCGGCAGCTGCTTCCGCTATTCCCGGCGCCGCACCAAGGAAGAAAAAACCATACCCCTGCTTCACGCCGTCAGCTAAAAGCCGCTGTGCCAAATCAAAGCCGGCAACCCGCTCTTTTAAAGGCGTATTATAATGTCTAGCAGCCCAAACCACGCCTGCTCCGTCCGGCACGACTAACGCGGCGGAACAGAGAATTTCTTTTAATTCTAGATCGTCTTGCGCCTGCATGATCATTTCCGCATTGGCGGTAGCTACTAAATGAAAGGAATCTTTCTCTTCTGTAAACTTCTGCACCTGCTGTGCTGCTTGATCCATATCCAACCGGTCAATGGGAATATCCAATATGGTAATACAACTTCGTTCTTGCTTCATAGCATCCTCGTAGTTTCAAAAATTCGTATTCATTTTACCATAAAGCCAGAACTACGTCCAACTACGAAAAAAGGGCGTTTACTCGGCGGCGCTATGAAAACCGTCAGCGTCAACCCAGCCCAACACGTCAGGCGAAGAAAGCGATGGCGTTTCGCCCAATACAAACGCTGAGGAAAGCATCTTTTTAGCTGCTGCTATCTTTTCGGCGGACTCGGCATGTAACGTGGCAAGAATCTGTCCTTTTTGTACGAAATCTCCCTGCTCACACGCCAAAACAAGGCCTGCCGCCAAATCCAGAGTTTCTCCTTTATAGCGCCTTCCCGCCCCTAAGGCTACAGAGGCTTCACCAATAATGCGGGCCTGAATTTGCTGTACATAGCCTGATAATGGACTAAGCACCTCTTCTTTTAAGACAGCCTGCGGCAGCAAAGAAGGAGTGGTCACAATATCTGCGCCGCCTTGCGAGAGAATCCACTGCCGAAAGCATTCCAGCGCCTTACCCGAATCCAGCAACTCTAAAAGTTTTAGATTCGCTTCTTGAAGCGTTAAGGACAACCCGGCTAAACAGAGCGCTTCCGAGGCTAAACGCAGGCATACCTGCCGCAGTCGCAGCGGCCCTTGACCGCGTAAAATTTCCATGGCTTCCGCTACTTCCAAGGCATTGCCGACTGCCAAGCCCAGGGGCCGCTCCATAGAGGTAAGAATTGCTTTCACATTGCGCCCTGCGCCTAAACCGATAGCTACCATGTAACGCGCCAATTCAACGGCGTCTTCTTGGTTTTGCATAAATGCGCCCTGCCCTACTTTAACATCCAATAAGATGTGTTCGGCGCCAGCAGCCAATTTTTTACTCATAACTGAAGCGGCAATAAGAGGCAGGCTGTCCACTGTAGCTGTAACATCCCGCAAGGCGTACATCTTTCCGTCTGCCGGTGCAATGGATGCGCTTTGGGCGGTTAATGCCAGACCTTGGTTTTGCAAAAGCGCCAGAAATTGATCTTCTTGTAAAGTGGCGCTAAAGCCAGGGATAGATTCCAGTTTGTCAATGGTACCGCCGGTAAAGCCAAGCCCTCGGCCGGACATTTTCGCTACGCAGACGCCAGCGGCTGCCAATAAAGGAGCCAGCACCAGCGTTGTCGTATCCGCCACGCCGCCAGTGCTGTGTTTGTCCACCAGCGGTCGACCGACATTGTTTAATTGCAAACAGGCTCCGGAGCGCATCATCGCCAAAGTGAGCGCCTTCGTTTCTTCAAAGTTCATCCCTTGCCAACATACGGCCATCAGCCAGGCGGACATTTGATAATCAGGAATATTGTCGTTTGTATAGTTTTCCACAAGCCATTGCAGCTCTTCCTCCGTATGCGCCTGGCCTGCTTTTTTGTCGGTGATCAGTTGCGTCATTGATTTCATGCAGGATATCTCCCTTGCAGCAAGTTTAGAAAGCTACTCCCCGCTTCTAAGGGCTCTAAGCGGAAATTCTCCAAAATGGTAGCTGACACATCCGCAAAGGTATTGCGAATTCCTAGAGCAGTTCCAATGCGCTGTGGAGAATACGCCAGCAGCGGCACATATTCGCGCGTGTGGTCGGTGCCGGGATGCAGCGGATCGCAGCCGTGATCCGCCGTGAGCAGCAGCAAATCATCCCCGGCAAGCTGAGGCAAGAGTTCCGCCAGTCGATGATCCACCGCTTCTAACGCATTCGCGTATCCCTTAGCATCATTGCGATGTCCATAAAGCATATCAAAATCAACTAAATTCAAAACCGTCACACCGCTCCAAGAATGATCGCAGAGCCAAAATTGCAATTTTTTCAGGCCATCCTCGTTGTTTAGTGTTCCTTCGGCATGATTAAAGAATTGACCGGCATAGATATCTCCGATCTTTCCCAATGCTACTGTCGTCAAGCCAGCTGCGGTAAGACGACTGAATAAATTAGGCTGCGGCATAGGCAGGCTGTAATCGTGTCTGTGAGGAGTGCGAGAAAACTTTCCGGGAGTTCCAATAAAAGGTCTGGCAATAACCCGCCCGACAGCGTGCTTGCCTGTCAGAATTTCTTGCCGCGCTATTTGACACCATTTATATAGTTGCTCTAGAGGCACTACTTCTTCGTGCGATGCAATCTGAAACACGCTGTCCGCAGAAGTATAGACAATAGGAAAGCCAGTGCGCAGGTGCTCTTCTCCCAATTCCTCGATAATCACCGTACCGGAGGCAGCTTTGTTGCCTAAAATACCGCGGCCAATACGCTGGCAGAAAGAAGCGGTAATTTCTTCTGGAAAGCCTTGCGGATAAACAGGAAATGCTTCCATTACCGGTGTGCCTGCCAATTCCCAATGACCGCTCGTAGTATCCTTATTAACAGAGAGTTCCGCCATTTTCCCGTAAGAAGCCAACGGATGGTCACAAGGAGGAACTCCCTGCAATTTATCAATGAGGCCCAGCCCCAGTCGTTGCAGTTGCGGCAAATGCAGTCCTTGCATTGCAGCGGCTATATGGCCTAATGTATGAGCTCCCGCATCTCCGTAACGCGGCGCATCGGGAAGCGCACCAATACCGACACTATCAAGCACTACTAAAAATATACGTCGAAACATACTTGTTCCTCCCTATGTCATAAAATAGGACAGAGCCTTGGCAAACTGACAAACAGTCTGCGTCGGCCCTGCCTTAGCTGCGTTTTAGCGCGACTCGTTTCAAGCCCGCGGGTGGGCCTTGTCATAAACTTCTTTAAGACGGTTTTTAGTAACATGCGTATAAATCTGGGTAGTAGAGATATCCGCATGTCCCAGCATTTCCTGAACCGAGCGCAAATCTGCGCCGTTTTCCAGCAAATGAGTAGCAAAAGAGTGGCGCAGCGTATGGGGCGTGATTTTTTGGTCGATATGGGCTTCTAAGGCGTATTTTTTAATGATTTTCCAAAAGCCCTGCCGCGTTAAACGTCGGCCATGATGATTAACAAACATAGCTTCCTCTTGTTTGCTGCGCACCAACGCCGTACGGCCTTTACGCAAGTAATGGCTTACGCATTTGGAAGCAATAGACCCCAGAGGTACAACTCGCTCTTTGGATCCTCGGCCAAAACACTTAATATAACCAAGCTCTAAATTCACATCGTTTACATTGATGGTTATTAATTCTGATACACGAATGCCTGTGGCGTAAAGAAGTTCCAACATGGCTTTATCGCGTAAGCCGGCGGGTAGATTAATATTAGGTTGTTTCAATAGCAATTCTACTTGCTGCACGCTGAGTACTTGAGGCAGCTTTTTTTCCAACTTAGGCGATTCAATTTTCGATGCCGGGTCCGCATCTAGATACTGTTCCTTCAGCAGATACTGGTAAAAGGATTTGAGTGCAGCTAAATTGCGAGAAATTGTGGAAACAGCCTTCCCTTGTTTTTTGAGTTCATCCAGATAGGTACGGATAATCTCGTTTGTGGAGCCAGTGGCGAAGGTAAGCCGTTTGGCTTCTAAATACTGCTGGAAGTAACGTAAATCCCTGCCGTAGGACTCCAGCGTATTTTGGGCCAGCCCCCGTTCACTCGCCAAATACGAAATGAATTGCTGCACATAATTCTCCATTGCCACCACCCTTTTCGCATTATTCTGCTGAGCCTCTTTGGGTCAAAAATCTTAAAATCTATAATATTATGTATATTCTCTGTATGTAAGGAAAATCCTTTTACATAATTCTAAATTTATGATAAATGTACGCGGCCATAAGAACCGCCCCCGCCTTGAGAGAACGTTATCTCCCGCTGCAGCACTTGCCAAAGAATTTTACCTTTTCGTTCTCCCAGTACAGCGGTCAGCTCTGCTAAGCTAGAATCATGACATACCTTCATTTCACTTCCAAACGCTTGAAGCAGCTGAACTTTCGCTTTCGGACCCAATCCAGGTACAAAGGAAAGAGGGATTTGGTGGTAATAGGGCGGGCGATGTTCAGGATGTTGAGGCTTGTCCCCATCGGCGATGCCTTGGATGCGCTCCCAGACGCCGCTGGTGCTGCGTTGGCAGCCGCAAGCGCTGCATTTGCATTGCGTCGAATCCCACAATGTGCCGCATTGAGCGCAAACCGTGCGATAGTATTTTCCCAGACGGGGATCCAGTCCGTAGTTGGCTAGAATTTTATTTTCTCCCTGGCGGCGCAAAGCTTGGCGAAAACACGTAAAATCAATCTGCTTGAGCGAAAAAACATTATATTCTCTGGCGATTTTATCCAAAGAATGTGCGTCTGAATTACTCAAAAAGGAGTAGCTGCTTAGTTCTTGCAGGCAATCCGCTAAAAAAGTATCGGCGCTTAAGCCCAGTTCAATGGCGTCCAGCCAAGTAAGCTGTTTTTCCGTTAATAGCTGCGCCAGGCGATTCGTGCAGCAGCCGAAAAGACTTTTGTGCGGCGTAAAAACATGGGCGGGAATGACAATAGGCTCTAAGGAATGAGTCAGCTCCAAAAGCTGCGCTAAAGAGAGATGCGCATTCTGGGAGCTAAGATGGAGATTGCGTATATGAGGCGTTAAGAGCTTACGCAACTGCCTGATTTCCGCTAGACTTGGCAAAAACAAAAGAGTATGCGCTAAAGAGCCGTCTGCTTCGGCTGTTTCAATTTCCGCTCCCGGCAGCAGAGTCAACGCTTCTTCGTAGCGGTAACCGCCTCCTGGCAGCAAACGCAGGCGGCCTTCATCCAACAACTGCTGCCAATCGCCATCTACCCAAGGACTGAGCACATCAACAATGCCGATCAGTTGTAGACCTTTACGTTGGGCGGCTTCTTCCAAAATGTTTTCGCTCGTGAGGTTCTTGGAGGTAGGGATTTTTACCCAACGCCCTTGCGCCTTACCTACGTGAATATGCAAGTCCCCATATACGGGATTCATAGACCGCCTCCGTTAGCTCCATACAGCAGCAATGAAACGATAGTTTTGGCGTCTTCAATTTCGCCGGAATGAATCATTTGCCGTATTTCGTCCGGCGTGAATACCTGGACTTGTAAAAACTCATCGTCATCAGGCTGTAGCTGGCTCGGCTGTAACTGGCTAGCTTCATAAAGATGAATGACTTCATCCGTAAAACCGGGAGCCGTGCAAATCGTAGAAAGGTGTTTAATGACTTCCGCTTTATAGCCGGCTTCCTCCTGCAGTTCACGAAGTACGCATTCTTGGGGATCCTCTCCTGGTTCCAGCTTACCTGCCGGAATTTCCAGCGTTTCTCGCCCTAATGGATAACGGAACTGTCGAACCAGCACAATCCGTCCGTCCGGCAGTATCGGCACAACGGCGGCTGCCCCAGGATGCCGTACCAACTCGCGCGTAGCTTCCCGTCCATCCGGCAGACGCACATCATCTACCTGTACATGGAGCATACGCCCGGTAAAAACATTTTTCGAAGCAATTTTCTCTTCTTTCAAATTCATCTCTCTACCTCTTCTTCTGCATCTTTACTACTAAAATATTATTATTCCCCAAGGAGTCAGTGATTGTTTAAATTTCCATCCACGGATAGCGAGTTTGCGGCTCCAAGACGAAAACTCGATGCGTCAGTGCAGCCGCTTGTTGGGCAAGCCACTGGGGTACTACGACCATGCGTAAAGGTAATGATAATTCTTGAGCGGCTTTTTCGACAATGGCAATACCTTCTTCCACTTCCGCCCAGGTAGTTTCTGCTCCCAAATTTGTATTGCAAACCAGTCCGCTGAGTTGCAGCTTGGCAACACTCGTAATTTCCTGGGAACGCTGACAAATTTCCGCAACCGATTGCGTAAAAGGGCGGCGCGTGTTGATAATCATCCACGCCTCATACCCTTGCTTTTCCAGCATACTCTGGTATTGACCCAACGCAATGGCTGCGTCGCCTCCACCTACGTCAACTACAACCTGGTATGATGCATCAGCGGCTACCCGCTGAAATTGCGGCGGCAAAATCGGCAAATCGCTGTGAGCTAAACGCGATTCCGGAGCTACCAGCTCAATCTCTTTTTGCGTCAGCCATTGTTGGCTTTCGCGGGTGCGAAAATACGGCTTTATTACATCTAAATCAACTACAGCCGTTTTCAAACCCTGATCGCGCAGCCAGGCGCTGTAGTTTAGAGCTAGTTCGGTTTTGCCGCTGCCAAACTCTCCAATAAAAATACGAATGCGTTGTTCTTCTTGCATCGTTTTCCCTCCTTTAACTTGCTTTTAACAAACATCTTCTTGTCAAACTATAAAGTTTCTTCTTGTTGAAAGAAGCTCCTGCAGAACGCAGGAGCTGAAATGTTTATTTTTTATCCTGTTGCTGATATTGTTCCAATAAACGGGCTGTCGCAGAAAGAAGTTCCGGAGTTACCGCATCTCCGTAGAACATTCGCGCCAACTCGTTTACGCGTTCAAATTCTTCCAAACGGACTGGTCGTGTTTGCGTACGACCATCCACCTCTTCTTTCACCAGATGAATATGCCGATCGGCAACAAGAGCCAACTGCGGCAGGTGGGTAATGCATAGCACTTGTTTGCTTTGGGCGATGGCGGCAATCTTATCCGCCACTTGCTGGGCCGCTCGGCCGCCAAGACCGCTGTCGATTTCGTCAAAGATCATAGTTGGCGTACCGCTGCAAGCGGCGCCAACGGATTTAATAGCCAGCGCCAAACGCGAAAGCTCGCCGCCGGAGGCAATTTTCTGCAATGCCTTAGGAGCTTCGCCTGTATTAGCTGAAAACAATAATTCTACGCGGTCACAACCATCCGGTCCCAATTCTGAAGTTTCATCAATCGCAAATTGCAGCGTTGGCGTCATGCCAAGATCCTGCAAGTGAGACGCTAATTTTGCTTCCAACTCGGGAGCCGTTTGTCGTCTTTTTGCGTGCAGCCGGCGCGCTTGTATCCAAGCTTCTTCCAGGGCCGCCTCACATTCGCGGCTCAGTTCCGCTAAGCGGTCTTCCCCCGAAAGTAAAGAGTCCAATTCTTCCTGCGCCTGAGCCGCGTAGTTTAAAACATCTTCCAATTCCGGCCCATATTTGCGTTTGAGCTTTTGCAATAAAGACAGGCGCTCTTGTATTTTACCCAGCTTTTGCGGATTATATTCTATTTCTTCTAACCGTTCACGAAGTATAGCAGAAACATCTTCTAATTGGTATAAAAAATCATCCAGGACTTTGCATTGTTCCTGACAATCATCAAAACGATTGATCTGCTCTAGTTCTTGCCGGGCTTTATACAACAGAGCCAAGGCGCCAGGCGTTTCTTCTTCATTTCCATTCAACTGTAAAACCGCTCGTTCCAAAGAAGCGGCCAACTTTTCCGCATTAGCAAGGCGCTTTTCTTGTTGCGCCAATTCCTGATCTTCCCCTTTTTGCAATGCACCTTGGTTGATTTCCTGCAGCTGCCAGCGCAAGAGGTCCATCCGCTGCTCGCGCTCTTGTTCTTGGGCTTCCAGTTTTCTTTTTTCTGCCGTCAACGTTCTCCAACGATCATAAGACTGCCGATAGGAAGACAGAAGAGGCGTAATTTCCGGTGCAAACGAATCAAGGAGGAATAATTGAAAGGCTGGATCCAACACAGTTTGATTTTCATGCTGTCCATGCATATCGGCAAGCAGCAGGCCTAGTTGGCGTAATACGGCTAAAGGAACTTGACAGCCGTTGATTAAAGCGCGGCTTTTGCCGGAGGTGCTGTAGCGCCGCACAAGAATAAGTTCTTCATCTTCACGAGGAATTTCTTGTTCTTTTAAGAGGGATTCCACCTCTTCCCCCCAGGGGTGAGAAAAAACAGCTTCCACGCGAAAGGCATCCGCTCCTTGACGAACCCATTCCAAAGAGGCTCTGCCTCCTAAAACGGCATTCAAAGCATCAATTAAGATGGATTTACCAGCGCCGGTTTCACCTGTGAGTACGTTGAAACCCGTAGTAAAAGACAGGGATGCTTGTTCAATTATAGCAAACTGTGTAACTCCTAAACGTTTTAACATGCTTAGACACCTCTAGAGAAGTCCTCGGAAACGATCCGCAACTGTTGGCGCCGCTTGCGCGGGCTTGACCACTACTAAAATATTGTCATCACCAGCTACTGTACCGATCACTTCCGGCCACTTAGCATGGTCAATGGTGGCGGCTACCGCTTGTCCTCCGCCAGGCAAGGTTTTTAAAACGATAATATTTTCGCTATAGTCAATAGCTACTACCGAGTCGCGAAACATCCGTTCCATTCGGGATTGAGAAAAAAGCAAACTTTGTTCCATCGGGTAGGCATAGCGATAACGACCATCGCCAGTAGGAACTTTAATCAAGCGCAGCTCTTTAATATCGCGAGATACTGTAGCCTGTGTCACTTCGATGCCATGGCTGCGCAGTGATTCCGCCAGTTCCTCTTGGGTTTCGATTACTTGTTGTTCGACGATTTCCTTGATTTTCGCATGACGTAATATTTTCACTGCCCTTGCACCTCTTTCTCCATCTTTAAGAAGCCCTAATAATCAAAATTAACATTCATTGCTTATAGTGTACCTTATAAATGAATATTTATCCAGAAAAAGAGCAAGGCAGTGGTGATTTATTCAATAGAAACGACACTCAGAGCGGAAAAGCTGGCTAGGAAGAATATATTTAAAAACCGAAGGCTCCATTATGGAACCTTCGGCGTACCCTCTATTTACTCACTTTACTCCTGTGCCGTTCTCAGTCTAACACGGCTTTTCTAACAAGAGCAGTTCCGGGGCGCCTTCTTGATGATTCAACATATGCCAATGGCTTGCACTGGCAGCAGTGCGTTCTAGAGAGGACGCCCATGACAAAATCTGTTGCCGTTCCTCTTTGCCAGCTTTATGACCTGGATATAGCATAACACTGCACCAGCCGCCGGGACGCAACAATTGCAGGGCTTGCTCCAAGGCAGGCAGCGTAGTAACCGCCTGCGTCGTCATGCTATGATCTCCCCCTGGTAAATAGCCAAGATTAAAAACAATACAATCAGGCGCTTCCGGAAGGACTTTCCTCAGTTCCTCATGGCTGTGACAGCAAAGAGTAACTTTATCCTGCAGTTGGGCTTCCGTCAAACGAGCCTTTGTTTTCTCCAACGCCTGCGCTTGAATATCCAATGCCCAGATGCGGCAGCCCGGCTGCGTAGAGGCAGCCAAGAACAAGGTGTCATGGCCATTACCGGCAGTTGCGTCGACAGCGAAACGAACCGAAGCAAGCTTGGACAAAAACAAGGACTGCCAAATAGCAAGACCATTAATCGCGATCTTCATAGTTTCTCCAAAGTTTACGGCGTAGCGCCTCATAATAAGAAGTTCCCGGCAAACGAATGAACGGCGTTTTGGCGGCAGCTCGACGAATGCAAATCGATTCTCCCGGTTGCACATGATACCCGTTTTGTCCATCGGCGGTAACTAAAATATCTCCTTGAGGCGCAGGTACTCGAATACACAGTTCTTCGTGCCCTGGAATGACAAATGGTCTTGCATGCAAAGTATTCGAGCAGATTGGCGTCAGCAGCAGCACATCTAGTTCTGGATGCACAATCGGCCCTCCAGCGGAGAGCGAATACCCGGTGGAACCGGTTGGCGTAGCCACAATCACGCCGTCGGCGGAGAATTTGGTCACCGGTTCGCATTTCATCGCTATTTCCAAATCGATCAGACGGGAAAAGCCGCTTTTGGTCACTACCACTTCATTCATAGCATACGAAAGGAATTCCCGTTCTGTGCCACGTTCTACCCAGGCTTCCACCATAATGCGCTGCTGCAGCGTATAGGAACCAGAAAAAAGGCAATCCATGCTTTGGGCCAATTCGGCTACCTCTACGTCTGCTAGGAAGCCAAGTTGTCCCAAGTTAATTCCCAAAATAGGGATGCCACTGCAAGCCAGTCTTCTGGAAACACTTAGCAAAGTGCCGTCTCCACCCAGAGTAATGGCCAGGTCAATCTGTTCCCGCAAGGTTTCATCCGGACAAGCAGCCTGATCTCCTAGCCAGTCAGTTCCTAATGACTCTGGAAGCAGCCCTTGTCCGCCTCGTTCTGTAATCAGCTGCAGCAGGGTGTTTAAAATATTTCTGGCTAACGGTTTATTTTTATTAGGGAATATACCGATTCGCAGCATGCCGCAGCCTCCTTAGCGAGTTTCTTTCAAATGCGTATGGGCCTCTTGCACAATGGCGTCCACGTTTACCTCTTCTGCTCCGGTTTCATCGGAAACCCCCAAATGCAGCAAATATTCGATATTACCTTCCGGCCCTTTAATCGGTGAAAAGGTCAGTCCCAATGGAGTAAAGTCAAGTTGCACCGCAGTTTGCAATACCTTTTGAATTACTTGCTTATGAATAGCCGGATCACGAACAACGCCTTTTTTCCCAACATGTTCTCGGCCAGCTTCAAATTGCGGCTTAATTAAAGCAATTACTTCTCCATGAGGCGACGCTAAAAGCTGTCGTACTACAGGCAGAACTTTATCAAGGGAAATAAAAGCAACATCTATGGAAATAAAGTCAACCTTTTCTCCCAATGAATCCGCGGTTAAATTCCGAACGTTTGTGCGTTCCATATTAACAACGCGTTCATCTGTACGCAAGGACCAGGCCAGTTGTCCATACCCGACATCAATAGCGTACACCTTGGCAGCGCCGCGTTTTAAAGCGCAGTCAGTAAAGCCGCCTGTCGAAGCGCCGACATCGGCCATGATTTTGCCGTTAAGATCCAGTGCAAAATGCTGCAACGCTTTTTCCAGCTTGAGCCCGCCACGGCTGACATAGCCGATAGAGTCTCCAAGAATGCGAATTACAGCGTCTTCGGGAACTGTAGTTCCTGGTTTTTCTATTTTTTGCTCATTAGCCAGCACCATGCCTGCCATAATGGCAGCCCGAGCTCGTTCTCTGCTGGGAAAATGTCCTTGTGCAACCAGCAGAACGTCCAGACGTTCTTTCTTCATGCAAGGCCTTCTTCCGTTAATTCTTTCCCCTGTTTGACAAACTTGCGCACTTTGGCGGCGATGCCTGCGGCGTCAAGGCTCAGTTCTTGCAACAGTGTCTGGCGTTTTCCATGGGCAATAAAGGAATCAGGAATTCCCAAACGCAGCACGGGAAGGTCGTAAAGCTCCTGCTGTTCCAAAAACTCTAAAACCGCGCTGCCAAAGCCTCCGGCCAAAGCATTTTCTTCTATCGTAACAATGCGGCCGCATTCCTGAGCCAAACGAGTCAATAATTTCTCGTCCAACGGTTTTACAAAACGAGCATTCACCACGCCAGCTCGGATTCCTTCATCAGCTAATTTTTGAGCCGCCTCTACCGCAGGAGCTACCATGGTACCGGTCGCCCAAATGCTGACATCCTCGCCAAAAGCCAACTCTTCCGCTTTGCCAAGAGTCATTGGCTTAAAGGGCTCTGTTAGAGAAGCTCCTAGCCCGCAACCTCGGGGATACCGCAAAGCCACCGTACGATTCCATTGCAAAGCGGCATAAAGCATTTGACGCAGCTCACCTTCGTCTTTCGGCGCCATGATGCAAATGTCCGGGATGTGGCGTAAAAATGAATAGTCAAAGACGCCATGATGGGTCGGGCCATCTTCTCCGACCAGGCCTGCACGATCTAAAGCGAGAACTACCGGCAATTTTTGCAGGCAGACATCGTGAAGAATTTGATCGTAAGCTCGCTGCGCAAAAGTGGAATATAGCGCTACAACCGGTTTTTTTCCCTGCGTAGCCATGCCGGCCGCTAAAGTCAGGGCATGTTGTTCCGCAATGCCTACATCAAAAAAGCGTTCCGGATATTTTTGAGAGAAGCTCTTTAAGCCTGTTCCTCCGGGCATGGCCGCCGTAATGGCGACAATGGCCTTATCCTTTTGCGCCAGTTCAACGAGAGTATCGCCAAACACTTCTGTATAGGAAGGCGCTCCGGCGCAATGGATCACTTCGCCGGAATCAATGCAAAAAGGGCCGACCCCGTGAAAGCGGTCTGCATGATTTTCCGCAGGCGCATATCCTTTTCCCTTTTGCGTTAACGCATGAATGAGGACAGGGCCTCCCAAATCACGGGCTTTTTCCAACATTTCCATTAAAAGAGGTAGATCATGACCGTCTATAGGGCCCAAATACGTAAACCCAAGCTCTTCAAAAAGCATCCCCGGAACCAGCATATAACGGACGCTGTCCTTGAATCGTTCCGCTGTCTTTAGCATGCTCTCGCCGATGGCGGGAATGCGTTTGAGTAAAAATTCGACATCCTGCTTGACCCGCGTATAAGTGGGAGCTACTCTCATTTTTGCCAAATAGGAGGATAACGCTCCAACGTTTTTGGCAATAGACATTTCATTGTCATTCAACACAACAATCATATTGGTTTTGAGGTGGCCCGCATGGTTCAAGGCTTCAAAGGACTCCCCGCCGGTCATAGATCCGTCGCCGATGACGGCTACGACTTGGTGGGTTTCTTTGTTCATATCTCTTGCTAACGCCATCCCCAAGGCAGCCGAAATAGACGTGCTGGAATGTCCGGTTCCAAACGCGTCATGGGGACTTTCACAGGGCTTAGGAAAGCCGCTGATTCCGCCTTCTTGGCGTAACGTATGGAATTGCTCGCGCCGCCCTGTTAAAAGTTTATGAACATATGCTTGATGTCCTACGTCCCAGATAATTTTATCATAAGGCGTGTCGAATACTTTATGCAAAGCCAAAGTCAGTTCTACGACGCCCAGGTTGGGCGCCAAATGTCCGCCCGTATGAGAAACGGTTTCCACCAAAAGCTGACGTATTTCTACGGCTAATTTTTCCAATTGCCGCAAGGAAAACCCTTTCATATCCCGGGGGGATCGAATGGAATCAAGAAATGGATAATGCAAAAGAAAGTCCCTTCTTTCTACAGCAAGTGTAAAAAATTATTCCAACAGACCTATGGTGCTATTTTTCCCTTGATACAAGATATGTAGCCAAGCTCCGCAATACATCGGCTTCAGCGCCAAATATTTCGATTGCCGTTAACGCACGATGTACGCTCTCTTCCGCCATTTGACGGGCGCCGTCCAACGAATACAAAGACACATAGGTTTCTTTTTCATTGCGTTCATCACTGCCTACAGGTTTGCCAATGGTAGCTTCGTCTCCGGTGACATCCAAAATATCATCGGTAATTTGAAAAGCCAGACCAAATTCCTCGGCATAAACAGTTAAAGCTGCCAATTGATCCGGCGTTGCGCCTGCTAATAAACCGCCGCCGCGCAAAGCGGCGCGGAACAAAGCTCCCGTTTTTGCGCGATGCATAAAACGCAGCTCTTCCTGATTTAAAGGTTGAGCTTGGCCGCTAGCAGCCAGATCAATTGCTTGCCCTCCAACCATGCCGGACGGACCGGCAGCAGCGGCAATTTCTCTTGCCACTTGAGCTAGGCAGGCAGAATCTACCTTTTCTTGAAGCAGTATCTGTTCAAAAGCTGCCGTTAATAAGCCATCGCCTGCTAAAATCGCCATGCCTTCGCCGAAAACCTTATGATTAGTCAGCTTGCCCCGGCGATAGTCATCATTATCCATGGCCGGCAAATCGTCATGAATCAGAGAATATGTATGTATCATTTCTAAAGCGCAGGCTACGCGCAGATAGTTCCGGCCTTCGCCGCCCACTGCATCTGCCGCCGCCATCAGCAAGACAGGGCGCAGGCGTTTGCCTCCAGCAAAAAGGCTGTAGCGCATCGATTTAAAAAGAACATTTAGAAGACCATCTTGAGCAGGAATCCACTGATTTAACGCTTCTTCAATTAAGGTGATGCGTTCGTTGCAATAAGTTTTCCACATTACTCAACATCCTCCTGTGCCGTTGTCCAGGGACTTGCTTTGATAACACCATCTTCTTGAGTAACCACGGAATCATTCAATAATGCTTCCGCCTGCTGCAAATGTTTATGGCAAACAGCCGCCAACTCCATACCGTCTCGATAGCTTTGCAGCGCCTCCTCCAACGGTAGCTCGCCTCGCTCCAGCTTTTCCACCAGATCTTCCAATTTTTCCATGGCAGCTTCAAACTTTAAAGGCTCTTGAACTTCTTTTTTAACTCTGGCCATCAACTGTCACCTCTTTTTATTTCCATGACACGCAGGCGCAAAGCGCCGTCTTGTACACGAGCATGAATCTGAGAGTCAATGCAAACTTGCTCAACAGAACGAATTGGTTCCTTCGTATCTTCAAGGCTTAAAAAAGCGTAACCTCGCTGCAGCATGCCTAAGGGGTTTAAAAGAGCCAGCTTTTGAGACACCAGCAGCCATTGACGTTTTTTTTCTTCGTGTTGCCTTGCTGCGGCTCGTATAAGACGCTCTTGCAAATGATCTAAATTTTGCCGTTGCGGCGCCAACAGCCGTTCGGGTTTTGTAAATACGGGAGATTTACAAAGTTGAATTAAGTGCTGCCTGCGGCGCAACAAATCATTGCCAAGAGCCTGGCGCAAACGAATTTTCCCCTGCTGTAAGCGTCGTTCCAATTCGAAACGATCCGGTACAGCAAGCTCTGCCGCTTGTGATGGCGTTGCAGCCCTCATGTCCGCTGCAAAATCAGCCAGCGTGAAATCGGTCTCGTGGCCAACTGCGGAAATGACTGGAATGGATGATCCGGCAATAGCCCGTACGACGGCTTCCTCGTTAAAAGCCCATAGTTCTTCAATGGAACCGCCTCCTCGACCGACAATAAGCACGTCAATCAAGGGATGCGACTCCAATAAGTGAATAGCTGCCGTAATTTCTCCAGCAGCGATCGGACCTTGTACTACGACAGGAGCTAACACCAGGGGAATGCCGGCAAAGCGGCGTTTGGCCACCGTACGAATGTCGCGTACGGCAGCTCCTGTAGGAGATGTGATGATGCCTACCGCGCGGGGCAATAGAGGTAGCGGGCGTTTCTTTTCTTTTTGAAACAATCCCTCACGTTCCAGCTTATCTTTTAACTGCGCGTAAGCAAGGCTTAGCTCGCCAATACCGTCTGGCGTCATACGATCACCATACAGCTGATATTGTCCGTCTCTTTCAAATACGCTTAGGCGACCGCTGACAATAACCTGCATGCCGTTTTGCGGTTCAAATTTCAGATATTGCGCGCGGCTGCGAAAAAGAACCGCCCGCAAGACAGCGCCGGTATCCTTTAAAGTAAAGTAGCAGTGGCCTGAGGAATGACGCTTAAAATTGGAAACCTCTCCCCGTACATATACAGAAGAGAGGAGAGCGTCCTTGTCCATCCAACGCTTAACATAGGCAGTCACGTCGCTGACTGTCAAAATTCCCATGGTTCTCTCCTTTGCGTAAAGCCGGCTAAAGAACCTGGCTATTTCTCCTGCTCTTGCAATGCCAACGCGGCCTGGTAGGCAGCTCCAAGAGCATGATCCCCGCTCCAGCATGGTTCCGGCAGATAGATCTGACAACCTAGTTTGGTTTGTAAACGGTCCAAGGCATGCTCTCGAATACGCTTATTTGCCAAGACGCCGCCTACGCCTAAAATAGCACGCACTCCGGTTTGCCGCACAGCACGCCGAAGCAGACGAAAAAGCGTTTCTCCCAATAAGTTTTCAGCAGCAGCAGCAAGCAACGGCGAAGCTATCCCTTTTTGCCGGAGCTTCTTTAAATGCGTTTCCGGTCCCGACAAACTAAGCTGCAATCCTTGAACCGCTACCGGAACTTCCGGGGCTTCCTGATGAAACCCTGCCGCCATTTTTTCCAAATGAAGGCCTGCCGGAAACGGCAGGCCCAAAGCTACACCAAGGCGATCCAGCAGTTGTCCTGCATGCAAATCAACGCTGCCGCCCAATTGCCTAATTTGTAGTTTCGCACCGCAGCGTTTTACTTGTAAAAGGTCGGTCGTTCCGCCAGATACGTGAACCGCCAAAAAATCATGCACCTCTTGGGGCATCTTTGCGGACCAAATGCCGGCCCAAAGATGATTAGCCTGATGGCTAAGGGGAAAAAGAGGAATTTTTTGGCTCAACGCCACCGCTTTAGCACTGCCATAACCGCACAAAAAAGCCGGCATATACGAGCCTTCTATGTCTCGCGGACAACAGGTTGCTCCTACCGCGCTGCATTCCCCTGTCGGAAAACGGTTCCAAATAGTCTCCAACTGCTCAGGCAAAGCCCGAACATGCTGAAATACCATCTCCGATTGAGCCAAGCCGCGCTTCCCTTGCGGCACCTGCAGCAGCCGTCTGGATGCTGCTAACAAGCTGCCGTTCAGCCCCAACAAAACAGCTGAAGTGGTATAGCAACTGGTATCTATGCCTAAAACAGCCTTCATGACGATTCTTTAGTTTTAGCCAGAGAACCGAGCACTCCATTAATAAAGCGTGCAGAATCCTTATCTCCATATTTCTTGGCAATTTCTACAGCTTCATTGATGACGATACCAGGCGTCATTTCTTCTTCGCCAAACAAAAGTTCATATACGGCAATACGGGATATGTTGCGATCCACTGCCGCCATACGTTCCAGTTTCCATTGCGAAGAGGTGCTGCTCAAATGCTGGTCAATTTGCTCACTATGTGCGCAAATGCCTTCTACTAGTCGTTTGGCATAATCGACCGCATCCGGGGTAACTTCCAGCTCAAATGCCGCTGCTTCCAGCGCCGCCAGCGGCTCTAATTCTGTTTGAAAATCCAGTTGATACAAGGCTTGCATAGCCAATTCTCGCGCTAAACGTCGACTCATATATTACTCCTTTGGGATGTTTCCTATCTTCGATAACCTGGCGGCAAAATGCGATCCAGCAGTTCTAGCAGATCCTCTTTGTTATCCAGGCGTTTACCTACAAAAAACCCGATGCCGATGCACAGGAAAAGAAACAACGTCCGGAAAAAGCCCAATGCCAAAACCAGAACGCCAAAAAAAAGACCGATGGTACAGCAAATTATTTTGCCGTTATGACGTTGCCAGAATGCCAGCAGCCATTCCCGATCAAATTCCATGTTCATGTTTCCTTCTCCTCCAACCTTATTCCACGCGCGCCCTTACTTTACCTTCAGCGGCAATTTCTTCTACGAGTACCTGGATATCATGAACCTCTGCCAGCAAAGTTTCCTGCAAGGTACTCCGTACGCGCTGCTGCAGTTCGGCTGTGAGTTCAGGAACAATCAAATCTGGCAGCACAACAATACGCAGATAAATATTCATGCCCTGTCGACTGTTTTCCAGACGGATTTTCGTTTGCTTGACCCCTTTTATCTGGCGGGCCGTACGTTCTACTAAACTGCGTACAGCGGAAATAGCAACCCGTACTTGGCCGTTTTCTGTTTGGCAAAGCATGGTATCGCGAGGCTCGCCGCTGGTCATACCTGTGAAAAGAAGCCGTACAGAAGCTAGGAAAAAAATCGCTGCCACCGCAGCCGCTTCCCAGTGTCCGTAAAGAAGCGCCAAAGCGTCATCCAGCCATTCAAACGGTACAATAGTAAACGCTGCCAAAACGGTAGACAGCATCAACAAAGCAAAAGTTACTATACAGAGCAAAAGCAAAATGCGATCAAGAATTCCCATGGCTTTTCCTCCCTTTTATCGCACTCGACTATCTTCATCCCGTCCTTCGGCGGTAAAACCGACGCCTTGCACATGAACGTTCACTTCTACCACTTCCAGGCCAGTCATAGATTCAATGGCGTGCTTCACATTTTCCTGTACCTGAATTGCAATATCAGGCAATCTGACTCCATATTCCATAATGACGTACAGGTCCACGGCGGCTTCCTTTTCGCCCACTTCCACTTTTACGCCTTTAGCCAAGTTCTTTTTACCCAGCATTTCGGCGATTCCACCGACCAAACCACCGCTCATGCCAGCGACTCCGGGGATTTCCGTAGCTGCCATGCCGGCAATAATTCCTACGACCTCATCAGCGATGCGAATGGTTCCCACTTCGTTTTGCTCGCCCTTTTCTTTGCGTGTTTGCATCTGCAGCAGCCTCCTTTTTTATGAAGCGCATCGGAAATTTTCTTCAATT
This sequence comes from Anaeromusa acidaminophila DSM 3853, assembly GCF_000374545.1. Lineage (NCBI taxonomy): Bacteria > Bacillati > Bacillota > Negativicutes > Selenomonadales > Sporomusaceae > Anaeromusa > Anaeromusa burkinensis. The sequence goes on along the minus strand of NZ_KB894591.1, from coordinate 41,398 downwards.
ATAACAGACCCTACTTCTTTTTACAAACCGCCGCCCCTGCGGACAAAAGGAAACCTCCCGCAGCAACGAAGATCATTTCACCGCGGGAGGCCATGCGCCAATTAAGCGCGTTCGATATAGTCGCCAGTACGCGTATCAATACGCAGTACTTCGCCGGTTTCAATGAACAGAGGAACTTTGACATTATAACCTGTTTCCATTTTAGCAATTTTGGTGCCGCCTGTAGCCGTATCGCCACGAATGCCAGGTTCGGTTTCCGCTACAACCAGCTCCACCGAATTGGGAAGTTCAATTCCAATGATGTTTCCTTGGAAAAAGCTGACGCCAATATTCATATTTTCCTTGAGGAAGTTCAGGCCGTTGCCCAACTGCTCGCGAGTCAACTCAATTTGGTCAAAGGTCTCATTGTCCATAAAGGTGTACATGCCGTCGTTTTCATACAGGTACTGCATAGGACGGTTTTCTACATGAGCTTTAGGCATTTTTTCACCGGCGTTGAAGGTGCGTTCTACAACAGCGCCTGTTTTCAGGTTTTTGAGCTTGGCCCGCACAAAGGCGGCGCCTTTTCCTGGTTTTACGTGCTGAAAGTCAACGACCTGCCAAGCGCCGCCGTCAATTTCCACTGTTGTGCCAGTCCGAAAATCATTAGTTGAAATCATGGTTCATCCTCCATTTTACAAGCGATTTCTATCAGTTCCTTGTCGCTTTCCGTCAAAACGACGGCTCCTGCGTCAGAAACGCGGACGGTGTCTTCAATACGGATTCCGTACTGCCCAGGCAGATAAATACCCGGTTCCACCGTAACCACCATATTTTCCTGCAGCACCTGCTGCGTGTTTAAAGAAGACAATCGGGGTTCTTCATGAATGGCCAGGCCCAGCGAATGCCCCAAGCCATGGCCAAAATACTCACCATAACCAGCTTTGGTTAAAATATCTCTGGATACGGCATCAACCTCGCAGCCCAATTTGCCGGGGCGAATGGCTGCAACTCCCGCCTTTTGCGCTGCAAGAACTAGAGCGTAAGCGGCTTTTTGCTGTTCAGTAGCCGGCCCTAAACAAACGGTCCGAGTAATATCAGAATGATATCCCTGATAAACAGCGCCAAAATCCATAGTTACCCAATCGCCAACAGCCAGTTTTTTTTCGGAAGCAACTCCGTGCGGCAAAGCGCCGCGTACTCCGGAGGCGACAATGGTATCAAAAGCCGGACGTTCCGAGCCCAGACAACGCATGCGCTGCTCCAACTCAGCCGCTACTTGCCGTTCCTCTAAGCCTGGACGCAAATAGCTGAGAATATGTGTAAAAGCCGTATCAGCGATGCGGACGGCTTCGCGAATAGCCATAAGTTCCTCTTCATCTTTAACAAATCGGAGAGGCTCTAATTCCGTATCAATTAATTCGCATTCTGTCGGCAGCAGCGTCTGAAGTTCCTTATAAGAGGCCACGGTGCAATGTTTGCTTTCAAAGCCAAGACGTTGAATGCCTTTACTGCCAATCGCTTCGGCAAGCGCTTTGGCTGCAGCACCTTTATATAGACAAATTTCATAAAGAGGCGCTTCAGCAGCAGCTTGCTCTTGATACCGAAAATCAGTAAACAACTGTTGGGTGTCAGCTGTAAGCAGCAACAGGCCGGCCGAGCCGCTGAAACCGCTTAAATACCGTCTGTTTTGCGCATTGCTAACCCAAATCGCATCCAGGCCGGCTGCCAAAAGATGTTGGCGCAGCCGCTGCAATCGCACTTCATTCATTATCGCCAGCTGCCTTTGCTTTAGCTTCCAACCAAAGACCCTGCGCCGCTTCAACAGCCGCTAAATAGCTATGCACCCCAAAACCGGAAATCTGACCGACAACTACCGCTGCCAGTACGGAATGATGCCGAATTTCCTCGCGACGATGAATGTTGGAAAGATGCACTTCGATGGCCGGTACGTTCACGCTGGCTAGCGCATCACGCAAGGCAATGCTGTAATGTGTGTAAGCAGCGGCATTGATAATGATAAAATCCGCCGTTTCCTGTGCGTTATGAATCGCATCTACTAAATCCCCTTCGTGGCTGAACTGCAGACATTGCGCCGCAGCGCCTAAGGAGGCGGCTTTTTCTTCAATTCTGCGATTGATTTCCTGTAAAGTCAGGGTTCCGTAGATCGTTGGCTCCCGACGTCCTAATTGATTTAAATTAGGACCGTGCAAAACCAGTATGCGCACGTCGTCAGCTCCTTTGCACGCAAAGTATCATAGGACATTGTAACACAAAACCTTGTTGCTTGCCTATACTTTCTCCACAAACTGCCAGGGAACAGGTAGGTGCGCTAAGATATCCAAGGCCTCAAGGCGAGTATCCGGAGTAGCCCGAATAACTAAAAGGCCGCCTTTAGGCTCTAAAGTGGTAACAACGCCAAGATATTCACAGCCTTCAAAAATACGATTGACAAAATTAACATCTTGGGGCTGTACGCGCAAATAAATGCTTGCATCAATAGATTCTGACACGCTTAAGCCTCCTCTTCGGACGGTAAAATGCGCCGTAGCAGCGTTCCCACCGGCAGCTGAATTTCATCCCAGGCCAAACGCAGTTGTTGTTGGGCATGAGGCGCCCGTTCCAAGACGGCGCCGCTTTGCGCATCCCATAAAAAGCGCAAACGTTGCTGTTGCCGCTCGCCTGTCGGCGGCAGCGCCTCTAAGCAATCTCCTACAGAAAAACGGCCGCGCTGTTCCACAAGCAAATCTGAACCGCAGTGTCCGGTTACGACACCGCAAAACACTTTGGCGGCGTTTTCCTTCTCTGCGGCGTATATTTGAGCGTCAATAGCAGCAGAACCTTGGAAAAATCCGTCCGTGTAGGCTCGTTGAGATACCAGCTGCAATTCCTCCAGCCATTCCTGGGAGATGGTAAAGCCTTCAGGATTTCTACTGAGAAGATCCAGCGCTTGGCGGTATACTCGCACCACCGTAGCCACATAATGAATACTTTTCATGCGACCTTCTATTTTCAAACTGTCGACGCCAGCTGTCACCAACGCCGGCAAGTGAGGCAACAGACACAAATCTTTGGAATTCATAAAATAGGTTCCATGAACGTCTTCTTCTACAGGATAAAACTGGCCAGGTCTCGTTTCTTCCTGTAAGGCGTATTTCCAGCGGCAAGGCTGTGTGCAAGCGCCTCGATTGGCATCTCTGCCAGTAAAATAATTGCTTAATAAACAACGCCCGGAATAAGATACGCACATCGCTCCGTGTACGAAGGTTTCCAATTGCACCTCAGCCTGACTGCGGATATCCAAAAGTTCCTTATACGTCACTTCCCGCGCTAGCACAACGCGTTTGGCTCCCAACTCCTGCCAAAAGCAGGCCGCAGAGGCGTTAACCGTATTGGCTTGAGTACTAATATGAACGGTTAGGTTTGGCGCTTCTTGGCGCACTAAACGAAAAACGCCGGGATCGGCGACAATAACAGCATCAATCTTAGCAGCCAGCAGCTCTGGTAAATAGGCCGCAATTCCCTGTAACTCTTTTTGATGGGCAAAAACATTGAGAGCGACATAGACTTTTTTGCCAAGATCATGAGCGTATCGCACGCCCTCCTGCAACGCCGCAAAGTCAAAATTATCGCTTTGCGCGCGAAGACTGAAATTTTTTCCTCCTACATATACCGCGTCTGCGCCAAAAAGAAGGGCTGTCTTTAACTTTTCTAAATTGCCTGCAGGCGCAAGCAGCTCAGGTAATTTCATTAGTTTTCTGCTCCTTGATAAATTGAGACCGCCAGACCGTCGCCTTCTGGGTAAAGAGTTGTCTGGAACTGCTCTGTATTTTGTACAAACTCTAAATACTGCCGCATGCGCTTGGCAATGGTGCGCATACGCCGAGGACAGGGGCCGTATACTTGGCCGTAAAACAACACATCGTCAGCTAAAATAACGCTGCCACGCCGTAAATGCGGCAGTACTTGTTGCAAATAGCTTAGATAATGCCCTTTGGCAGCGTCAATAAACACAAAATCAAACGTTTCGTTCAAAGCGCTTAACCGTTCAGTTGCATCGCCTTCCCAAAGGCGGATACGTTCACTAACGCCAGGTTCGCGATCCCAAAAACACTGAGCGTCACGAATCCGTTCTTCGTCTTTTTCCAAAGTGAGAATACGGCAGTTTGGAACTAATTGCGCCATCAGCAGCGCCGAATAACCAATAGCCGTACCAATTTCAAGAATACGCAGCGGCTGGTAGCGTTCCATCAGTAAACGCAAGAGGCGTTCCGCTTCTTGGCGAAGCACTGGAACGCCTTGTTGAGCTGCAAAGTTTCTCATTTCAAGTAACAATTCACTCATTACCGCACCTGCTCGATAGCAGCCAAATGTTCTTCATAGGTCCGGCTGAAATGATGCTTGCCCTGTTTATCAGCAACAAAATATAAATAATCTGTTTGGGCGGGATTCAAAGCGGCTTTGAGAGCGCCCAGTCCGGGGTTGGCGATAGGTCCTGGCGGCAGACCCGAATTTAAATAGGTATTATAGGGCGAAGGAATTTGCGTATCCTGCAAGCTTAATTCTTCCTTGGGATAGCCCAGCAAGTACTGAATTGTAGCGCAAGACTGAAGGGGCATATTTTGCTGCAGCCGGTTCAAAAAAACCCTGGCTATAATAGCCTGCTCTTCCGGTCTCTGCGCTTCTTTTTCTACCAGAGAAGCCAGCACGACAACCTGGTTTGGCGATAAGCCGCTTGCGTTGCCGCTTTTCAGCAAGGAACCGAAGCGTTTGTCAAATTCCTTCTGCATCTTGGCAATCAAATCTTCCTCTTTCATTCCCGGAGAAATGCGATAGGTGTCAGGAAACAAATATCCTTCCGCCCGAAACTGCACAGTTTCCCCGCCAGCGGGACCGGACAGACGAGCTAATTGCAAAAACCGTTCACCATTCCCAAGCTTTTGCTCTTGCAGTAATTTGGCAATTTGTCGTACCGTATACCCTTCGGGAATTGTCAGGTTGGCATAACGCGTTTCCCCTGCGGCTAGTCTTGCTACGACTTCGCGAGCACTCATGCCTGGAGGAAAAACATATTCGCCAGCTTGAAGCGAGTGGTCCAAGCGGCTGAACTTAGCCAGTACCTGAAACAGCCAAATGCTGCGAATGGCCTTCTGGTTTTCCAGCTCTCTAGCAATTTCACCGGCGCTCATGCCGTCCTTTACCGTCAATACCGCATCAGCGGTGCGAGAAGGGGGCGACTGAAGCACCAAGAAAGCGCTAATAAGCACGGTGAAAAAAAAGACCGTAATGCCCGCCAAAATAATCCAGAGACTTTTGCCCCGAAAACCATTTTCCCAAAGTCGATCCTTCATTCCAACACCTCGTGTTCCGCCTTTAGAATTCTATTTTTCAAACTCAAATTCGTTTCTTACTGTCACGGGTTTTATTATACACACAGCAACAAAAAAAAAGCAACCGTTTCCGGTTGCTTCAGGCATTCTACTCTTCGTCGTCCGCCAGTTCTTCATAAGCTTTGCGAACTTCGTCAAATTCCTCGTCCGTAGGATCGGTATAGACATCTTCGCCATTTTCGTCCACATCAATACGTGCGATGAAAACATCCGTCTCTTCGTCTTCACAACCGCATTCACAGGTGCAGCCGCCTTCTTCATCCACTTTAATCGGTGCCAAAACAGCAAAGCGCTTTTCGCCGACTTCCACGATTAATTCTTCACGATAGTAAAATTCGTTGCCTTCCTCATCGGTCATGACAACAACAACATCCTCATCTTCTTCTAGTTCCTCAGGGTTGAACTTTTCATCTGTCATGGGCGCTCACCTCTTTTTCTTATTGCTATTGCCATTGTATCTTACACGGCATAGACTGTCAACCGCTGCGACTCTGCAGATCCATCCAGCCTTGCAGGATAATGATAGCCGCCATTTTATCAATTACTTTGCGTCGTTTATTGCGGCGAACATCCGCCTCAATTAGCGCTTTTTCCGCCGCTACGGTGGAAAGACGTTCATCCCAAAAAACAATTTTGGCTTCCGGCAGCTGCTCTTGAAGCTGAGCGGCAAATTCCTGAACCAACTCGCCGCGAGGCCCTAAGGTTCCATTCATATTTTTAGGCAGTCCTACAACAATGGTACCTACTTCGTATTCCTGACACAAAGCAGCCAGTCTGGCAAAGTCAGCTTGCGGAGAAGTACGCCGTATGACCTCTACGCCTTGGGCTGTTAGCGCCAATAAATCGCTCACCGCTACGCCTATGGTTCTATCTCCTACATCCAAGCCCATACTGCGCACAATACATCTTCCTCCTAAAAAGCGGCAGGGAGCCACGCACTTTGCATGCTCCCTGTCTCCTGATACTGACTATTGAATTTCCTTAACATAGGCCCGAACCAATTCTTCTAAAATTTCATCGCGCTCCAACTTGCGAATTAAGGCGCGAGCGTTGCGATGACTGGTAATATACGTAGGATCCCCGGATAAAAGATACCCCACCAATTGGTTAATAGGATTGTACCCCTTTTCCTTCAAGGCCTGACAGACGGTAGCAATGGTGAGGGCGGCAACATGATTTCCTTCGCTGCCAGCGCGAAACATCATCGTATCCTGCGATACATTCTGTTCATGATCCGACATCGTTCCATCCTCCTTTCGCGCCGTTAGGGAGCTGCTTATAATCTAGCAAGCCCCTTAAACTTAGTATAATAATTCTATTCGACGATCCATTGCCATTCCCTGCTATCTTTTTCAGGAATTAGTTTTTTACCTAGGCCTTTACAGCCCCAGCTGCTGACGCAACGTTTCCTTGGCTTTTAAAAGCGCTTCCGCCAATTTAGCCGGATCTTTGCCGCCAGCTTGCGCCATATCTGGACGGCCGCCGCCGCCGCCGCCAACGATTTTTGCTACTTCCTTCACCAAATTGCCTGCATGCGCTTTAGCGGCCACCGCTTCTTTGGTCGCCATCGCTACCAGGCTGACTTTGTCTTCTTGCACGCTGGCTAATAAGACAACGCCCTTCTTCATGCGATCCCGCAGTTGGTCGGCCAAGGAGCGCAATAGTTCCTGATTCGGAGCCTCCACCTGCGCAATAACCGCCTCCACCTCGCCGATCAATTCCGGCTGTAGCGCTTGAAGCTGCGCCTGTGCTTTCTGCGCCTCTTTGTCAGCTAATTCGCTTTCCAGAGTTTTTAGATCTTGCTGCAACTGAGCCGCACGGGCGGGAACTTCTTCGGGCGCCTGGGTTTTTAAAATAGCTGCTGTTTCTAACAGCAAGGTGCGCTGCTGTTGTACACGCGCATAAGCCGCACGTCCAGTCACTGCTTCAATCCGGCGTACGCCGGCGCCAGTGCTAGCTTCGCCGACAATCTGGAACATGGAGATTTCAGAGGTATTGCTCACATGGCTGCCGCCGCAAAGTTCTTTACTGACTTCATCAATAACAACTACACGCACTACGTCGCCGTATTTTTCACCGAACAAAGCCATTGCGCCCATATCTTTGGCCACTTCTTGACTTGTCTCCAAGCAAGAAACAGAGCGGTTTTCCAAGATGGCTTCATTGACAAGCGCTTCTACTGCAGTCAATTCTTCCGGCGTAACCGCCGCAAAATGAGAAAAGTCAAAACGAAGTCGGTCCGCTTCCACTAGCGAGCCTGCTTGATGTACATGTTCGCCTAGAACCTTGCGCAGCGCATGATGCAGCAAATGGGTTGCCGTATGGTTGCGGGCGATATCTTGGTGTTTCGCTGCATCCAGATGAATGGCTACGGTTTCGCCGGTGCGCAGCATGCCTTCTTGCACAAGTCCTTGATGGTAAACCGCGCCATTGGCTAATTTCTTTGCAGTTTGCACTTCCATTTTGCCTAAAGCAGTTTCCAAACGGCCGCTGTCGCCAATTTGGCCGCCTCCTTCCGCATAAAAAGGAGTAACATCCAGCAATACGGCTACTTCTTCTCCGTCACCGGCTTCTTCAACCACTACGCCTTCTTTCCAGATACGCAGAATACGACCTTGTTGGGCAGCGGCATCCAAGCGCAGGCCCTCGGTTTGCAAGCCGGTCAATTCCAAAACAAAAGTACGTTCGTTTTCATGCCGCGCTGCGCGAGCGCGCAAGCGCTGCTCTTCCATGGCAGCATCAAAGCCAGCCTTATCAAGAGTCATACCTTCGTCAAACAACATTTCTTCCGTAAGTTCCCAAGGGAAGCCATAGGTATCATATAAACGAAAAGCCGTTTCGCCGGGCAGTTGGCTTTGCCCTTTGGCGCGCAATGCCGCCACTTCTTGGGACAAGAGTTCTTCACCGGTAATAAGGGTAGTCTGAAAGCGGCTTTCTTCTTGACTTACCACCTTGCGGATATAGTCAGCTTTTTCCAAGAGTTCCGGATACGCCGTAGTGAAAATATTGGCAGCTACATCTACGCAGTCGGCTAAAAATGCTTTCTTTACGCCCAATAAACGACCATGACGCAGAGCGCGGCGCAAAATACGACGCAACACATAGCCGCGTCCTTCGTTAGAAGGCAATACGCCGTCGTTAATCATGACTACCATGCTGCGAGCATGATCGGCGATGACTTTGAGGGAAATGTCATTCTTTTTATCGACGCCATAGGCAACACCGGAAAGGGTAGACATATGCGCAATCAAGGGAAACAGCAAATCGGTCTCAAAATTGGAAGGTTTGCCTTGCAGTACCGATGCCAACCGCTCTAGGCCAGCGCCTGTATCAATGTTCTTTTTCGCCAAAGGCTGATAGTTGCCTTCGTCATCCCGGTCATATTGGGTGAAAACGAGGTTCCAGATTTCCAAAAATCGATCGCAGTCGCAGCCTAGCTTGCACTCAGGACCACAGCCGCGCTCTTCCCCTAAATCGATATGTATCTCCGAGCAAGGACCGCAGGGTCCGGGGCCGATTTCCCAGAAGTTATCAGCCATGCGTACAATGCGCTCCGGGGAAATGCCAATTTCGTCATGCCAGATGTCATAGGCTTCATTATCTTCCGTATGGATGGTAATCCATAGACGATCAACCGGAAGCTCCAATTCTTTGGTTAAGAACTCCCACGCCCAGGCAATGGCTTCTCTTTTAAAATAATCACCAAAAGAAAAATTTCCCAGCATTTCAAAAAAAGTCTGGTGTCGCGCCGTACGGCCTACATTTTCGATATCACCGGTACGAACGCATTTTTGGCTGCTGGTGATGCGTGTGTGCGGGGGCTTAATCTTACCGGTAAAAAATGGCTTAAAAGGCGCCATTCCGGCTCCTACTAGCAACAACGTAGGATCATCATGAGGAATCAAGGGAGCGCTGGGCATTACCAGATGCTCTTTTGATTTAAAAAACTCCAGAAAACGTGTGCGAATTTCATTACCTGTCATAGATTTCACGTACTTCATCCTCCGCTCATTACAGATGGCTTATTCTTAAAAATTATACCCGACTAGCCAAGACGTGTCAAAGGGAAGGTCGGCTCGACAGCCGCCTTCCCTTTGTACAATCCCTTGAAATGACCATTATAAACAGACTTTGCGGATAACGCCGCCGCCGACCACTTTTTCGTCATGGTAAAAAACGACCGATTGCCCGGGAGTAATCGCGCGCTGCGGTTGTTCAAACTTCACACGCACCATACCATTGGCTTCCGGGAAAACAAGCGCCGGCGCTTCGTGCGCGGCGTAACGAATTTTTGCATGCACCTGTAGTGGCTCGTTAAGACTGTCTATGGCAATCCAGTTTAAATCATCCGCTAGCAATTCCGAAGCATATACTGCCTCGTGGGAACCGACGACAATACGATTATTTACTGCATCAATTTCCACTACATACAACGGCTGAGCCGCAGCAATTCCCAGGCCTTTGCGCTGGCCGATTGTATAAAACGGCAAACCCTCGTGGCGTCCCAAAACTTGACCGTCTTGCGTTACAATATCTCCGGGTTGCAGCGACTGCGGCGCATGCTCACGCAAGAAGCGCTTATAATCATCGTCCGGAATAAAGCAGATTTCCTGGCTTTCCGGCTTATTCGCCACTACCAGGTTAAACTGCCGCGCCAATTCCCTAGTTTTGGTTTTTTCCATGCCGCCTAGAGGAAATAAAAATTTCCTCAAAGTCTGCTGATTTAAATGATACAACACATAAGACTGATCCTTGGTTGTATCCACGCCCTTGCACAGCAGCACCCGCCCAGTTTGCTCATCCTTTCGGACGCGCGCGTAATGACCTGTGGCCACATAATCAGCGCCCAAAGCTGCGGCTTTGGTCAAAAGACGCTCAAATTTAATGTGACGATTGCAGGCAATACAAGGGTTAGGAGTACGTCCAGCCGTATATTCACGGATAAAATATTCCACTACCAGATGATGAAAATCTTCGCGAAAGTTCATCACATAATGGGGAATTCCCAACGTTTGGGCGACCCGCCGCGCATCCTCCACTTCGGACAAGGAACAGCATCCGCGGTGATTCGGGTCATCAACAGGAAGATCTTCCGTCCATAATTGCATGGTGACGCCAATCACTTCATACCCTTCCTGCACTAAAAGGGCGGCGGTGAGAGAACTGTCCACACCGCCGCTCATGGCGACAACCACCTTTGTCTTTGCGTTTGGCATTTACGCTTCCGTTGGCTGCTTGCTCATATAATCCTTAATGGCTTCGTGCAGAGCATCGGCGGCCAGATTGGAACAGTGCATTTTAGCCGGCGGCAAGCCGCCCAAAGCTTCCGCTACTGCCTGATTAGAAATCTCCAGAGCTTCTTCCAGCGTTTTGCCGATAACCATTTCCGTAACCATGCTGCTCGTAGCGATAGCCGCGCCACAGCCGAAAGTTTTAAATTTTACGTCTTCAATCACATTATCCTTGACTTTCAAGTAAATACGCATAATATCGCCGCATTTGGCGTTGCCTACTTCGCCGATTCCATTCGCATCAGGAATTTCACCCACGTTGCGGGGATTGCTGAAATGATCCATTACTTTTTCGGTATACATAATTTAATTCTCCTTTCAAGGTTAAACACATTAGGAGCGACATTTTTGGCAAGGATTGCTTTCCAACATGGCGCCTGCATTAGCTGCCAACGGAGACATACTGCGCAGCCGCTCTATAATCGGAGGTAATACTTCTAGTACGTAATCAATATCTTCTTCGGTAGTGCCTCGACCCAAAGTCAGCCGCAACGACCCATGGGCGATTTCGTGACTTAGTCCCATCGCCAAAAGAACATGCGAAGGATCCAATGAACCGGAAGTGCAGGCGGAACCGCTGGAAGCGGCAATCCCTTTCATATCCAAGCTCAACAGCAAGGATTCGCCTTCTACATAACGGAAGCTGTAATTCACATTGCCGGGCATACGCAGTGTCGGATGACCGTTCAATTTAATTTCCGGAATGCGTGCTTCAATGCCACGCATCAGACGGTCACGCAGAGCCGAGATTCGAACTACCTTGTCCGCCATTTCCGCCTTTGCTACTTCGGCAGCTTTGCCTAAACCGGCAATACCAGGGACATTCTCCGTACCAGGGCGCAATTTGCGCTCTTGTCCGCCGCCATGCTGTACTGCGTCAATGCGAACGCCGCGCCGGATGAATAAAGCGCCAATGCCTTTGGGACCATGAAGTTTATGGCCGGATAAGGTTAATAAATCAATATTCATATCAACAACATCAATAGGAATATTGCCTGTTGCCTGAACCGCGTCAGTGTGGAAAATAATGCCTTTTTCGCGGGCTATTTTCCCGATTTCACGAATCGGCTGAATGGTTCCCACCTCGTTATTAGCAAACATGACGCTAATCAAGATGGTCTGCGGCGTAATAGCCTGCTGCAAATCCGCTAAACGAATCATGCCAAATTCATCTACCGGCAGGTAGGTGACCTGAAAACCCTGCTTCTCCAGATATTCGCAAGGATGCAAAATAGCATGATGTTCAATAGCCGTGGTAATGATATGATTGCCTTTTTTTCGATTGGCTGAAGCAACGCCTTTAATAGCTAGGTTGTCGGACTCCGTACCGCCGCTGGTAAAGAAGATTTCTCCCGGCTGAGCGTTAATCAGTGCAGCTACCTGCTGGCGGCCTTCGTCAACAGCTTGTCGCGCCGTACGGCCGAAAGCATGCACGCTGGAAGCATTTCCAAAGTCTTCGGTTAGATAATGACTTACAAGCTTCGCCACTTCCGGCAGCGCCTGTGTTGTTGCAGAATGATCCAAATATACCTGTTTCATATGAATAAAGCCTCCCCTTTTCTTGCCTTCCGCTATGAAGCCGCAGATTAAAGCTGCGGTTTTCCTGCCTCATTTTCTACCTGGTTGCACAAATCCTTCAATGTAATGGAGTCCAACACTTGCGTAATGCTATCGCCAACCTTGGCCCACACGCCGCGAGTGACGCAAGTACAGGCTTTGGTGCAGTATTTGTTATCCTCCTTGCCTGAAAGCAGACAATCTACCGGAGCAATCGGCCCCTCCATCACACGAATAATATCACCTACTGATATTTCTTCGGGAGTTTTGGTCAAGCTGTAACCGCCTTGTGCGCCGCGCACGCTTTTGACGAAGCCGGCTTTACGCAAAGTCCCCATCAGCTGTTCCAGATAGTGCTCAGAGATTTCTTGACGCTGAGCGACATTTTTCAAAGAAATGGGTCCCTGTCCGTAATGAACGGCTAAATCATACATGGCGGATACGCCATAACGTCCTTTGGTTGATAGCTTCACGGCAATCCCCTTTCTTTTCCGACTAATACGATTGGTTTTATTTGTTTTTACTATAGCAAATTACAAGCAAAAAAACAACCCCATTTTGAGGTTGTTTTGCGATAGCAATATCATTCTCAACTATTCTTTTATTTTCCCGTATTTTCCCGCCCTTGATAACGTTTTGTCTCATCCCAGCGCGCCTTTTCAGGCCCCGGGGCGGCTTCATAATAACGCCGGCCTTGCAACGGTTCCGGCAAATATTCCTGTTCTACCCAGTGGCCGGGAAAATCGTGGCTATAGAGATAGGACGTTCCATGCCCGAATTGGGCGGCGCCTCGATAATGAGCATCCCTCAAATGCAGCGGCACGCTGCCGCATTCCTGATGACGCACATCTCCCAATGCCGCATCAATAGCCAAATAAGAAGCATTGCTCTTAGGCGCCGTCGCAATATAGACGACAGCCTGCGCCAACGGAATGCGCGCTTCCGGCAAACCAACAAAACGCGCCGCTTCAGCGGCCGCCATGGCCAGCACCAGCGCCTGCGGATCTGCATTGCCTACGTCTTCGGCCGCACAAATTATGATACGTCGCGCAATAAATTGTAAATCCTCCCCTGCCGCCAAGAGCCGGGCCAGGTAATGTAACGCCGCATCCGGCTCAGATCCGCGCATGCTCTTTATAAAAGCAGATACGGTATCATAATGAGCATCGCCGTTTTTATCAAAACGCTGCAACTTTTCGTCAGCAACTTTTTCCAACACGTCCAAGGTAAGTGTTTCTCCATCCTCTACCATAGCAGCGCATTGCTCCAAAAGATTCAATGCCGTACGGGCGTCGCCTCCGGCTAAACCCGTGATGCCGTTCCATAGAGAAGCTTCCGCCTGCAAGCGTCGTTTGCCAAGGCCTCGTTCCTTATCTTCCAAAGCCCGCCTAAGCAAAGCTTCCAATTGTTGAGGCGTCAATGGCTTTAGCCGCAGAACCCGCATACGCGAAAGCAAGGGGCCGTTAATTTCGAAATAAGGATTTTCCGTCGTGGCGCCGATCAGTGTAATCCGGCCATCTTCTACATAAGGGAGCAGGACATCTTGCTGCGCTTTATTGAAACGATGAAACTCATCGACAAAAAGAATGGTCGCCTTGCCATAAAGTTGACGCCGTTCTTGAGCTGCCGCCAGTTCTTTGCGTAAATCCGCCGTACCTGCAGTTACCGCATTCAGACGTTCAAAAACCGCCCCGGTAGTAGAAGCAATCAGTTCCGCCAGTGTTGTCTTTCCAGTACCGGAAGGGCCGTATAAAACCAAACTAGGCAGTGTGTCCGCCTGAATCATGCGTTTTAGAAATGAGTCAGAACCGATCAAATGCTCTTGTCCTGCCAGTTCAGACAGATTTTGCGGGCGCATGCGCACGGCTAGGGGTTTGCGGTTCGTATTCTTCTCTTCAGCCAATGAAAATAAATCCAAAGTAACAGCCTCCTTTGTTCCTAGCCTAAGCGCAGCAAAGAACGTACGACATAACCAGCCAACAGCAATCCCGCTGCAGAAGGAACGAAAGAAATACTTCCCGGAACTTGCCGGCGCAAATGGGCTTCTTCCGGGGCGGCTTCAGCTGGAACAAACGGTTTTTCTGTAGAAAAAACTACAGGAATTCCTTTAGTAATTCCTGCTTGCTTTAAAAGACGTCTGACATTTCTGGCCATAGGACAAGTGTGAGTTTTAGCGATATCTACGACGTGAAAAGCCTCTGGATCAAGCTTATTGCCAGCGCCCATACTTGATACAATGGGTATGCCGAGACGATGAGCGCGTACAAGCAAGTCAATTTTTGCATCCATCGAATCGATAGCATCCACAATAAAATTCCAACGTTCTGGCTGCAGCCATTCTCCTTTTTCTTCTCCATAGGCTTCTAGAATGACTTCTACTTGACAATCCGAGTTAATATCCAAAATTCGTTCCTTTAGCACGGCGGCTTTAGGTAACCCGATAGTGCTTGATAAAGCCGGAAGTTGGCGATTCAAATTCGTTAGGCTAACCACATCATGATCAATCAGCGTTAGTTTACCCACACCTGCTCGCGCTAAGGCTTCTACCGCAAAAGAGCCAACGCCGCCAACGCCAAAAACGGCCACAGCGGAATTTTGCAAGGTCTCTAACCCTTGCGAACCTATAAGCATTTCAGTACGTGAAAAACGATGCATAGTTAAGAAGCCTCCTGCGTATTATAAGAAATACTAATGTTCTTATAAATAGGTAAAAAGACTCGACAAAATTGTCGAGTCTAAAAATTTGTTATGAAAAAACTAACCCCACCATGCCGTCTCGCCCACTAGTTTTGAACCTGCGTTAGCAGGTGGGTGTCCTCCTGAAAAATCAATGGATCCCCGTAAAGGGCCTGCACGTCTTATTCAGAGACCGGACTCCCGTTGTAAAAGTGTTGGCTCAAAACATACCAGGCAGCATACGCACACAGTCGGGTTAAAAGTGTTACTCTTTTCTTCAACTTCATAATAGCAGAATTATCGGTATTTGGCAAGTGCCGCCCAGGTTTTCTGCGCTTTGAAGGCTTCAGAGACAACAAAGAGTGTTAGTTTTTAGCAATAAAGGTAGACTTAATGTGTAATTCCCGCAACTGCCGTTCAGACACGTCGCTGGGCGCCTGGGTCATAGCGCAGCTGGCGCTTTGCGTTTTGGGGAACGCAATAACGTCGCGGATGGATGGACGTTTCGCCATAAGCATTACCAAGCGATCCAAACCAAAGGCAATGCCGCCATGGGGAGGAGTACCATACTCAAAAGCGTCTAAAAGATAGCCGAATTTGCTATACGCTTCTTCCGGCGTCAAGCCGATGGCTTTAAATACCTTTTCCTGAATCGGACGTTGGTAAATACGAATACTGCCGCCGCCAATTTCAGTGCCGTTGAGCACCATATCATAGGCTTTCGCATAAATGCGGCCAGGATCGCTTTCTAAGAATTCCATGTCTTCGTCTCGAGGCGAGGTGAAGGGGTGATGCATCGCCACCCAGCGTTTTTCTTCTTCGTCATATTCGAACATCGGGAAGTCAACTACCCACAAGAAGCATAGTTTATTTTCATCAATCAAATTCAGACGCTTCGCCATTTCTAAACGTAAATGTCCTAAAGCATTGGCCACAACAGAAGGCTTGTCCGCTACCATCAGCAGTAAATCGCCTTCGACGGCGCCGGTGGCTTTAGCTAATTCAGCCAGCATGTCTTCGCTGAAGAATTTGGCGATCGGCGATTTGATACCGTCTGCTTGGAAACACATCCAAGCCAAGCCTTTAGCGCCATAGGGAGCCACAAAATCTACCAAACCGTCCAGTTCGCGGCGCGGAATACCGGCGTAGCCTTTGACATTAATAGCTTTAACCTGTCCGCCGTTTTGCAGCACGCTTTCGAACACTTTGAAGTTCGAACCGCGGATCACTTCAGACACATCAATAAGTTCCATTTCAAAACGCAAGTCCGGCTTATCCGAGCCGTAACGACTCATCGCCTCGTCATAGGTCATACGCAGCATAGGAGTAGCAATGGTTTCACCTAAAGCTTCTTCGAAAAGATGGGCTACCAGGCCCTCCATCATCGACAAAATTTGTTCTCTGTCAATGAAGGACATCTCAACGTCCAACTGAGTAAATTCCGGCTGACGATCGGCGCGCAAATCTTCATCGCGGAAGCAGCGTACGATCTGGAAGTACTTCTCCATACCAGCTACCATCAGCAATTGTTTGAACAACTGCGGAGACTGCGGCAATGCATAGAAGCGACCTGGATTCACCCGGCTAGGCACAAGATAATCGCGAGCGCCTTCTGGAGAGCTTTTCGTCAACATGGGGGTTTCGACTTCACAAAACCCTTGATTGTCAAAGAAGTCACGCATAGCTTTGGTCACGCGATGACGCAGCATTAAATTGCGCTGCATTTCCGGCCGGCGCAAATCCAAGTAACGATATTTTAAGCGCACCATTTCATCGACGTCCACATCATCTTGAATGTAGAACGGCGGCGTTTTTGCAGCATTAAGAATGCGCAGTTCTCGGCAGAATACTTCGATAGCGCCTGTGTCCATATTGGAATTAACGGTTGCCGCATCCCGTTTGCGCACTTCTCCTTTTATCGCCAAAACAAACTCGGAACGCACGGTTTCCGCTTTGCGAAAAGCCTCTTCGCCCACTTCCGGAGCGAAAACCAGCTGTACCATGCCGGAACGGTCCCGAAGATCCACAAAGATCAAACCACCGTGATCGCGGCGTCTAGCGGCCCAGCCGCAAAGAATAACCTCCTGACCCTGGTGTCCTTCTCGTAAATCATTACAGCTGTGTGTACGCACCCAGCCTGACATTGTATCTAACATCTTGCTATTCCCCCATCTCTTCTTTTATGGCGTTAATTGCCTCCTGGGCACTTACCAAGCGTTGTTCGCCTGTTTCCAAATTTTTCAGCTGTACTTGCTGCGTGGCGCATTCTTCCTCGCCCAGCAGCAACGCAAAACGAGCTTTCTGACGATTAGCCTGTTTGAGCTGCGCCTTCAAGCTGCGTCCCAAAAAATCCATGTCCGCAGTCAGACCTTCTTTGCGCAGTTGCAGCAGCAGTGCAAAGGCCATTGGTGTTTGTTCCTTCCCTAACGGAGCGATAAACACGTCACTGCAACGAGTTGCGGAAGGAAGCAGGCCCTGTTTTTCCAGGGCCAGCAGCAATCGTTCCAAGCCGACCGCAAAACCGATACCAGGAGTATCCGGACCGCCGCATTGACCTACAAGACCGTCATAGCGCCCGCCGCCGCAGACGGCGCTTTGCGCTCCCAACGGAGCATATTGAATCTCAAAAGCGGTTTTTGTGTAGTAGTCAAGTCCACGTACTAAGTTGGTATTAATATGATACGGAATATCCGCAGCATCCAATAAGGATTTTAAACCAGTAAAATGATCGTGACACTCTTCGCAGAGGCAATCCAGCATCTGCGGCGCTCCTTGGCTGGCCTGACGGCAAGCTTCGTTTTTGCAGTCTAGAATGCGCATTGGATTGCGGTCAAAACGGCTTTTGCAGTCCGGGCACAGCGAATCCAACTGCGGCCGCAAATAGTTCTGCAACTGCTCCCTATAAGCAGGCCGACATACCGGACATCCTACAGAGTTAATAAATAAAGTGAGTTCTACAAGCCCGAGCCCTTGAAAAAGCTGCATTGCTAATGCAATAGCTTCCGCATCTACCGTAGGCGCTGCTGCCCCGAGAACTTCTACGCCAAATTGATGAAATTGGCGGTAACGACCTGCTTGCGGACGATCATAGCGAAACATAGGTCCCATATAAAATAATTTAGTAGGCTGTTCCGCTTCTCCATACAGTTTGTTTTCTAAGTACGCTCGCACGACGGAAGCCGTGTTTTCCGGACGCAAGGTTAAACTGCGTTCGCCGCGATCGGTAAAAGTGTACATTTCTTTTTCCACCACGTCGGTGGTTTCGCCAATGCCCCGAATGAACAATTCTGTATGTTCAAAAACAGGTGTGCGAATTTCCTGGTAGCCAAAACGGCCGCACAATTGGCGAATCGTTTTCTCTAGCTCTTGCCATTGCCCGCTAGTCGCAGGCAAGATGTCTTTAGTACCTCGAGGTGCGCTTGTCAGCAAATTGGTCACTCCCTTCCCGCGAAGCGCTTAAACTCGTCTTCACGGTTTTCAATATAGCGATTGATATCGCGTATGTAGCAGTCTACCTGCTTGGCATGATAAGAATTGTGCAATCGATACCCGCCTGGTTCAACAAATTTGCTTGTTGCATGAGGGCCAATTCCTAAAATGCTTTGGCGTTCTTCAATAACGCGAATGTTATAAGCGCATTCGCGTCCCTTTTTAGCATAGCCGATATTTTCAAATTGGCCTGCCATTTGCTTTTGGCGATAAAGATAGTACGGCGCCATTCCCATAGCTTTCGCACCGTTTCGAGAAATTTCAATCATCTCCGCAACAGTAGCGGCGTCAGGCAATGGAACGTCTTCTTGCAAAAGCAACTTTTCCGCCAACGCAGAACCGCGCTTGAGCGCCAACGTATGAACCGTTAGACTTTCCGGGGAAAGTTTCGCGATTTCCCGCAGCGTATGCTGCACATCGGCTGGCGTTTCACCAGGCAAACCTAAAATAATATCCATGTTTATATTATTAAAATCGTTTTGCCGCAAAGAGGCGAACATTTCTATTATATCCTGTACACTATGCTTACGTCCAATCCTTTGGAGCGTTTTTTCTTGCATTGATTGCGGATTTAAGCTTAAACGCGTAACCGGAAAGCTTCTAAGCACGGAAATCTTTTCTGCATTCAGGCTGTCCGGACGCCCGGCTTCCACCGTCCACTCTCCTAACTTCGGCTTGCCCAAATACTCCTGAATCCAAGAAAGCAGCAGTTCCAACTCCTTGGCAGGCAGGCTTGTCGGCGTACCGCCTCCAATATAAAGGGTCTCCATCTGCAGATGATATTTGCGTAAAAGCTGACCGGCAGTAGCAATATCTTGTTTGAGAGCATCCATGAATAGCGCCAATTTTTCAGAGGACGGCAGCAAAAAAGAAGGAAATGAACAGTACAAGCAGCGGCTGGGACAAAAAGGAATCCCCACATATACGCCGACTGAGCGAGATGTTTCAGGGGGCAGGATATCTCTCTGCCTCATGGCGATTTCCAGCAATAATGCTGCTTTTTCAGGTGCAGCTAAGTATTCCCGTTCAAAAATTGTTGTAATTTCCGCCTCTGTATATCCTTCGTCTAAAAGGCGCCGGACTATTTTTCCCGGACGAACTCCTCTTAATATCCCCCAGGAGCTACGGGGAAGCTTTACCGCCTGTTCCAACAATAACGCCAGGTTGCGGCGCACCACCCGTCCAGGCGCAGCCCGATCCTGCGCGTGAAAAAAAACGATTTCATGCCCTTCTTGCCAAGTTTTCCCTCGCCAGGAAAGAGACGTAACCGCCCTTTTTCCCGAAATTTCACTGCCAATAATTAACGTATTGGCAGTAGCTTCCGTAACAAGAGGAATACCGTACAGGTTCATTACATCCTGTACGGTGCGGTTATCCCCTTGGTCTGCAGTTGTACGTATATATCCGTCAAGCGTCATTCTTTTTCTGGCACTCCTGGCAATAGCCGTAAAACTTGACCTGATGGTCAATAATTTGAAACTTGCTGCGTTCAGAAATGACTTCTTCCAAGGAATCCAGGAGATCGTCTTCAAATTCTTTTACTTTCCCGCAGGAAACACAGATTAAATGATGGTGATGATGACCTGTATCTGGTCCGTTAATTTCATAGCGGCTGCGACCATCACCAAAATCCATCTTCTGCAATAAATCCAATTCACTCAACAAATCCAGCGTACGATATACGGTAGCTAAACCAATTTCCGGCGCTTCGCGGCGTACGATTTGATGAACATCTTCCGCGCAAAGATGTTCATCTTGATGATTGAGGAAGGCTTGTAAAATAATCTGTCTTTGCGGCGTCAGCTTAAACTGCCGTTCGCGAAAGGTTTTTCGTACATCTGTCATATCAAGTTGCATAAATTCCACACCCTTTCGGCTGTTTGCCTAAAAAATAAACGGATTATGCTCTTTTTCCCAGCCAATCGTCGTGCTGGGGCCGTGTCCTGGCAATACTTTGGTTTCTCCAGGCAACGCAAAAAGCTTTTCTTGAATGCTCGCCAACAATTGTTGATGCGATCCGCCTGGAAAGTCAGTTCGCCCTACTGATTCCGCAAAAAGCGTATCACCGCTAAATAAAACGCCCTCGCCGTAAAGGCTAAGACCGCCCGGCGTATGACCCGGCGTTTCCAAAATGCTGAAAGAAAGCGTCCCCAGCGTCAGCACATCTCCTGCTTTAAGAAATGAGTCAGCTGGTTTTAAGATAACCGCATCGCCAATAAAAGTTGAAAGATTCCGATGCGGACTTGTCAGCATCGCAGCGTCTGCTTCGTGAATCAATACAGCTGCGCCAGTAGCTTCCGCTAAAATACCATTAGCCGCAATATGGTCTGCGTGTCCGTGAGTATTAACAATATAGGTCAATTCAGCATTTTTCTCACGAAGAATGCGCAAAATATCATCGCCGTTTCCGCCTGGATCAATGACCATTGCTACATGCTCTTCCTTGCTGATTACAATATAGCAATTCGTACCCAAAGGGCCTACTGGCAGTTGAATAATTTCCATTCCTTGGTTCTCCTTACCCTTGTATCTTAAAATAATTTTTGGCTATCCAATAATATAGTAACCGGCCCGTCGTTTTCCAGAGCTACCAGCATCTCCGCCTGAAACTCCCCGGCGGCCACTGTTAAATCCTTTTCGCGACAAAGAGACAAGAAATATTCATAAAGAACTTTTGCTTCTTCTGGCGGCGCAGCCTGGTCAAAGCCCGGCCGACGCCCTTTACGGCAGTCTCCGTACAAGGTAAATTGGGAAACAACCAATAAAGAACCGCCAACGTCTTTAAGGGAGCAATTCATTTTCCCCGTCTCATCATGAAAAATTCGCAAACCAACAATTTTATCGGCCAAATACACAGCATCTTTAGGCGTATCTCCATCGCCTACTCCTAAGAGCACCGTCAAGCCAGGACCGATGGATCCCACCAAGCGTCCGTCCACGGTCACGCTGGAAGATTTTGTACGCTGTACAACGGCTCTCATACAATTCCTCCCTTGCTTTGCTTGACCCGATAGACGCTGTATACGTCTTTGGCCCGGCGCAGTTTCGTCATGATACTTTCCAACTGATTTGTGTTGGTAATATCTAAAATAAACGTCACCGTAGCGGTTTTGTCTTTGTGCGCCCTGGCGTTGACCGAACTGGCGTTGGTTTTGCTTTCCGAAAGAATTATCATCAATTCTGACAAAAGCCCTGGCCGGTCAGCGCAAGATACTTCTACCATGACCTTATAGGTCTGTCCTTGTCCAATATCCCAGCTGACGGAAATCATGCGCTCATATTCTTCACGATTGCTAAGAACATTATTGCATTCCGCATGATGGACGGTAATGCCACGGCCCCGCGTAATATAACCGACAATCGCATCGCCGGGAACCGGGTTGCAACAGCGCGCCAGGCGCACCATATAACCGCCCTCGCCGCCTACAAGAATTCCCTGGCTCACTTTCGATTTTACTACTTTGGGTTTGATTTCGTTTAACAGCTCTGTAATATCTTGAGGAACTGCTTTTTTCGTATCCCTTTTATATATTTCCAAGAGCTTGGTCAGTACGGCGTGCGCCGTCAAGCCTCCATAACCAAGAGCGGCAAAAAGGTCTTCATCGCCTCCGGTAAGATTAAATTTTTTAGCCACTTCCTGGAGGCGATCGCTTTTTACAATTTCCTTCCATTCGTAACCAAATTTTTTAACTTCCTTCTCCAGTTGTTCCTTGCCTTTAATAATATTTTCTTCGCGTTTTTCCTTTTTAAACCAACTGCGTATTTTGTTGCGCGTTTCCGAAGAACCGACAATATTAAGCCAATCGCGGCTAGGACCGTTTCCTTGCTTAGCCGTGATGATTTCTACAATGTCCCCGTTAGAAAGCTTGTACTCCAATGGCACCATCTTGCCGTTGACCCTTGCGCCGACGCAGCGGTGGCCCACATCGGTATGCACGCGGTAGGCAAAATCAATAGGAACTGAGCCAGTAGGCAGGTCTAAGACATCGCCTCGAGGCGTAAATACAAACACCTCATCAGCAAAAACGTCCATCTTTACGGTTTCTAAAAACTCTCTTGGATCCCGTAAATCCTGATGCCATTCTAAAAGCTGCCGAACCCAGGAAAGCTTTTGATCAAATTCCTTGCCCGGTCCGCGGCCGCCTTCTTTATATCGCCAGTGAGCCGCTACACCGTATTCAGAAATACGGTGCATATCTTTCGTCCGAATTTGTATTTCCAACGGCTGTCCTTCCGTACCGATAATGGTAGTATGAAGCGACTGATACATGTTGGACTTAGGCATGGCAATATAATCTTTAAAGCGGCCTGGCAGCGGTTTCCAAAGGGTATGCACCACGCCCAGCGCACCGTAACAATCTTTCACATTGTCCACTAAAATGCGAATAGCCAGCAAATCATAAATCTGGCTTAATTCTTTATTGTCTTTTTGCATTTTACGGTAAATGCTATAGAAATGTTTTGGCCGTCCCTGGATTTCAGCTGCAATATCAACAAGCGCCAATCGTTCCTGCAACATGGCGATCGCATCATTAATCAACCGTTCCCGTTCGCGTCGCTTTTGTTTGACGTTTTCCACTAAACTATAATATTGCTCTGGTTCCAAATAACGGAAAGCCAAATCTTCCAGCTCCCATTTTACATTGGAAATACCTAAGCGATGCGCCAAAGGCGCGAAGATTTCCAATGTTTCCTGGGCGATTCGCTTCTGTTTGCTTTCGCTCATATATTTCAGCGTACGCATATTATGCAGACGGTCCGCCAATTTGATTAAAACCACCCGCAAATCCTTCGCCATGGCTAAAAACATTTTGCGATAGTTTTCTAACTGCTGTTCTTCTTTAGATTTATACTCGATTCGGCTCAATTTAGTAACGCCGTCAACAAGCATCGCCACTTCCTTGCCGTAACGTTTTTCCACGTCTTCCAAGGAGTATGTCGTATCTTCCACCACGTCATGAAGCAGCGCAGCAATGATCGTCACCGCATCAATCTGCAGGTCCGCCAAAATATTGGCGACCCCTAAAGGATGAATAATATATTCCTCGCCGGAAACGCGGGTTTGCCCTGCATGAGCTTCCTTAGCAAACTCATACGCCTCCTGCACCTGTTCGCTCACGGCATCTGGTTGGTAGGTTTTAATTTTTTGTATGATATCTTCAATACGAAGCTCTGGTCCGTTGAGCATATGTGCACCTCGTCAAATCCATGTTTGTGACAATCCTTGTATTTCTACGCGCTGCAACCAACTATCCAGCACTTTTTGGCGCAACAGGCAACCTTGTTCATATCCTTGCGTATTGGTAATATCCAGACGTTTCTCAGGCGCCGGGAGCAAGGATATGGGAGACGTGTCTCCAGCGTAAGAAATCAGGCAGACTTCCGAAAAAACGTCTAGCGCCTGCGCTAAGGCCGACGAAGCTAGCGGCAGCCGGCATTGCAGTTGCAGCTGACGCCGCAGTTGCTCCGCCGTCAGTCCTTCCTGACAATGAGAACTCTCTAAACAATAACGCATAGCCGCATAAAGTTGACGCAACCCGGCCATATCCGGCGCTAGATAATCTAATATTCTACTTTTGTTTTCCAGTTGCGGAGAAGGAGCAAAATCCTCGGCTACAAGCTGAACCTGCAGCTCATCCCGCCAGATATTTCCTTCCGGTGTCGCCACCACGTCCAACAAGGTATCTTGCGGTAAATAGCTTGCTTTTTCCCCTTGGCGCCAAGCCAAAACTGGACAGGTAATTTCATTTTGCCGGACCGTTAGTTTCAAATGTTCTTTTTCTTTTCCCAAACGCCGCGCTTCTCCCTGCAAGTGAAGATTTTGCAACAGCAGTCGGGGGCGCGGATTGCCAATCCCGTAGGGTTCCAACAACTCCAGCTTCTCTAATAAAGCCTCGTTCACCATATCTAAGGAAACGACCGCATCAATAGACACTTTGGGTACATAATCCTCTGGTTGCAGCATTCGTTCCGCCTGTTGATTCATTGCCTCTTGCAAAGCAGTGATATTTTCAGCGCGCATAGTCAAACCTGCCGCCTGTTTGTGTCCGCCAAAACGTTCCAGCAAATGACCGCAAGCCTGCAAGGCCTGGTGCATATCAAAGCCCGGGATGCTTCGACAAGACCCTTTCGCCCAGCCCTCTTCGCTAAGACTGAGTACAATAGCGGGACGATAGTAGCGCTCTACCAGTCTAGAGGCGACAATACCGATTACACCGGAATGCCAGTTTTCACCCGCTACAAGAAGCACCTTTTGTGAAGAGAGAGAGGCTTTTTCACATTGCTCTACGGCGGCTTCCACGATACAACGCTCCGTCTCTTGGCGCTGTTTATTTTCTTCGTCTAGTTCCTGCGCCAAAGCCGCCGCTTCTTCTTTTTTTTCAGTAAGCAACAGTTGCAGACTGCTTTGAGCTGCCGACATTCTGCCGGCGGCGTTCAGACGCGGCGCCAGCGAAAAAGCGATGTTCCCAGCGGAAACAGGCGTTTTTCCGCCGCTGATCTGTATAAGCGCCTCTAAACCGCGACATTCCGGCTTTACTAGTCGCTTCAGTCCTTCCCTCACCAAAAGACGCGTTTCCCCCTGGAGGGGAACCATATCCGCCACAGAGCCAACCGCAGCCAATTCGTAGCAGTAGCCTGGAAGCGCTACTGCTGGCTGCAGCTTTTTCCATAAAGCCTGCGCCAATTTAAACGCCACCCCTACGCCGGCCAGGTTTTTATCCGGATAGGAACAATCGGATCGCTTCGGATTTAAAACAGCTACTGCCTTCGGCAAGGTTGTTCCTGGCTCATGATGATCAGTTATGATTAAATGAGGAATGTTTTCCGCTTCAGCTTCCTTTGCCGCGGATATTCCGCAATCTACCGTAATAACTAACGAACAACCATCTTGCCGCAACTTGCGCAACGCATCCAAATGAACGCCGTAGCCTTCTTCCTGGCGGTCTGGAATATACGTCTCTGTCAACGCTCCGAGTTGACGAAGAACTCTTGTTAAAAGAGTCGTCGCCGTCACCCCGTCCACATCATAGTCCCCATAAACGACAATCCGCTCTCGGTTGGCAATCGCCTGCAAAGTCCGGTCCATTGCTAGATCCATTTCCTTCATTAGCAAAGGATCATGACTGGATTCTATCGCGCCAAATAAAAATTCTCGAGCCGCCTCTACCGTATTTATACCGCGCAATACCAGCAACCTGGCTAGAAGCATATCTAACCCTAAAGCAGCTGCCAGCATTTCAACTTGTTTTCGTTCGGCAGAAGCAACCTGCCAGTATTTTTTCAACATCTATCACCTGATTAAAGAAAATACAGCAACCAAATTGTGCTGATTGATAGTAATATTCTCTCTTGAATTGAGAATACCTTTCTCCAAATGAGAAAAAGAAAGGTATTACATGAAAAAAGGGCTGCATACCAACTTTATTGGTATGCAGTCCTAGTACGCTACGCTATCAGGAAGCTTTTACAGACTTGCGTTTATTACCTTCGTGATCTTTAAAGGTAACCCAAAGAGGGCTGGCAAAAAAGATAGAAGAATACGCACCGCTGGCAAAGCCGATCAACATAGCCAAGGAGAAATTCTTGGTCGTGTCGCCGCCAAAAAGATACAAAGCCAAGGTAACGAATAGTACGGTTAAGACCGTATAAATAGAACGAGTCATCGTTTGCCAAATGCTGCGATTCACCAATTCGTGAATATTTTCAGCTTTACGATGGTTTTTCAGATTTTCCCGGATACGGTCAAAAATAACAATGGTGTCATTAATGGAAAAGCCGACAATGGTCAGCAATGCCGCCACAAAAGCGCTGTCAATTTCAATCTGAAAGATTGAGAATATACCTAATACGACTATTACGTCATGCACCAAGGCTAAAATGCCGGAAATAGCAAACTTAAATTCAAAGCGGTAGGTAATATACGCAATAATCGTCGCCCACGACAAAAGCAAGGCCCAAACCGCATTTTTAGTAAGTTCTGCACCAATGGTCGGTCCAACTTTTTCTACGCGCAGGAGGTCATAGTGTCCTAGCTTAGCAGTCATATCCGCCATAATGTCACGACGCTGCTCTTCGGTCAGCACGCCGGTGCGAATAAAAACATTCGGTGCGGCATCAACCTGCTCGTTCGCCACAAGCTGAATGGTGCTGCCTTCCATATGCACGTCTTTCATGACATCCCGGACTTCGGCGACTGTGACGGGACGAGCAAATTTCAAGTCCAACAGCGTACCGCCAGTAAAATCAATTCCCAGATTAAAGCCTTGCACGGCAATGGAAAGCAGGCCGGGAACCATAATTAAAATAGACAAGGCAAACCAAAAATAGCGCTTGCCGATAATATCGAACTTCATTTTTTCGTCACCTCCTATGCGCCAAACATTTTGTGGTTTTGAAAGGGTTTGCTCTTAAAGAGCAGCTTCAGCATATAGTGAGCTACCACAGTTGCTGTAAATAAGCTGAGGATAATCCCCAGACCAAGGGTAATGGCAAAGCCTTTCAAAAGACCGGTACCAGTAAAGAATAAAATAACTGAAACAATCAACGTAGTCATATGCGAGTCTAAGATGGTCATGAACGCCCGGCTATAACCAGCATCCATGGCGGCGCGCAGAGACTTGCCGCTGCGGTATTCTTCTTTAAAACGCTCGAAAATCAACACGTTCGCATCAACCGCCATACCAACAGACAAGATAATGCCGGCAATACCTGGCAAGGTTAAGGTTGCATTCAGCATCTTAAGGGCCAATAAGAGCATTAATACATACAGTATCAATGCCACATTGGCCACCATGCCGGGAATACGATAGAAAAGGCCCATAAAGAGGACTACCGCGCCTACGCCGACCGTAAAGGCAAATTGACTTTTTTGCTTAGAATCTTCACCCAAGGTCGGACCAACCGTCCTAGTTTCTAGCACTTCCACCTTAACAGGCAGCGAGCCGGAACGTAATAAAATGGCCAAATTTCGCGCTTCTTCAATGCTGCGTTGGCCGGTAATAACGGCTTTGCCGTTAGGAATTACTTCTTCTACCACCGGACTTGTCAGCACCTGTTTATCCAAAAGAATGCTGATTTTTTTGCCAATGTTTTTTCGCGTCAAATCCGCAAACTTTTTTCCGCCTTCGTCGGAAAATTCCAAGGCTACTAAATTCCGTTTTCCTTGGTCGATTTGCTCTTTTGCATCCTTAAGATCCATGCCGCTCAACACCGTATTGCCCGCTTCATCTTGAAACTCAAGCAACGCTGTTTTTCCCAGCATTTCGATGGCTTTCTCGGGATCTTTAACGCCTGGAAGTTCAACGATAATGCGTCGTTCTCCCTGCCGTTGAATGATGGGCTCTGTAAGTCCCAACTCATTAACGCGGCGTTCAATAATCTTGACGACTCGCTGCACGGAATCGTCATCCACCTTAGCTTCCGGCGTATCTACTGCCTCCATGACCACATGGGTACCGCCTTGCAAATCAAGGCCTTGTTTAATAGATAACGCCAGCGGCAGCGTATATACTCCAGCCACCAGCAATATAGCGGCAATGATGGCCAAAAACTTGCCAAAATAAGACCACCTCACTAGTCCTTCCTCCTTGTTATACAATTTTTTTTACTATACTACATCGCTCTTCTGTTGCTATGTAATGCACAGGTTCATCATGCTTTTCCCTGGGCAGCGAATCGAATGAAATACAGCATTCCCAGCAGACTCCTAAACGGCTTGCTCGCGTACGTCCTAGATAGCGGTCATAGTATCCTCCGCCAAATCCTAAACGATAGCCATCAATATCAAACGCCAAGGCGGGAATTAAAATGAGATCCAGCCCTTCCGGCGCTAGAACGCTCGTATTCTGGGGCTGCCAAATGCCATGTTCCCCTTGTTGCAAGCACGCTTCACCAGCATAGGCCGCGGCTTCCATCAAGCCTGGCTGCAGCACATCAAGCAACGGCAAATAAGCCTGTTTCCCTTGCGTTTGCGCTTGCTGCAACAACGGCCGAATATCCGCCTCGCCAGCAAGAGGCCAGTAAAACAATATTTTTTCCGCCTGAGACCAAGGCGAGCTGCTTAAAATTTGTTGGCAGATTGCAGTACTACTATTCTGTTTTACCAACGTGCTTAGAGAACGGCGCAAGGCGGCGAAATGACGTCTCGCCGCCTGCTTTGCTTCAACAATGTTAATTTTTTTCGCCATTGCCGGTGCTGCCGTTGGGTTTGCTGGCGATGGAAGTACGCGCAAATTCGATCTCTACCTTTTCCGCTACTTTCAACGTCACTTTGTCCTTAGTAATGGCAGTAATGGTTCCATAAGCGCCACCGATCGTAACGACTCTGTCACCTTTTTTCAGGTTGTCCAGCATTTCGTGACGGGTCTTTTCTTGCTTCTTCTGAGGTCGATACAGCATAAAATAGAAAACCAGACCCACTAAAATAATCGGTGCATAGCTAAAGAGCATCTGCAGAGTTTCTTCTGACAAGTATGTTCACCTCGCTTTCAGAACTACCTATTCCCTATTCAACACAAACTAAAAAAATCCTTTTAACGTTTTTCGTACATATGCCAAAAATCATCCCGGAACGATAAAAAACGATCCTCAATAATCGCTTGACGCATGCGTCGCATAAACTCCAATAAGAAATACAAATTATGAATCGTTGCCAAACGCAGAGCCAAAACTTCTTCCGCCTTAAACAAATGTCTTAAATACGCGCGGCTGAAATTACGGCAAGTATAGCAGCCGCATTCCGTGTCAATAGGCCGGAAATCACGGGCGTATTCTGCATTTTTCACAACCAGCTTACCCTGCCAGGTCATAACCGTGCCGTTGCGCGCCACACGCGTGGGGAATACGCAGTCGAACATATCAACGCCGCGATGTACGCCTTCAATTAAGCAATCAGGCGTGCCTACGCCCATCAAATAACGCGCTTTGTTTGCCGGTAGTAGCGGAACCGTATGTTCCAACACTTCATACATCAACGGTTTAGGCTCGCCAACGCTTAGACCTCCAATAGCATAGCCGGGAAAATCAAGCCCTACGAGCTCTCGTGCGCTTTGAGCCCGCAAATCTTTATACATACCGCCCTGCACAATGCCAAACAGCGCTTGATCTTTGCGCGTATGCGCCTTTAAACAGCGTTCCGCCCAACGAGTCGTCCGTTCTGTTGACTGTTTTGCATAATCGTGTTCCG
Source organism: Anaeromusa acidaminophila DSM 3853 (assembly GCF_000374545.1). Taxonomy (NCBI): domain Bacteria; kingdom Bacillati; phylum Bacillota; class Negativicutes; order Selenomonadales; family Sporomusaceae; genus Anaeromusa; species Anaeromusa burkinensis. The sequence goes on along the minus strand of NZ_KB894591.1, from coordinate 11,831 downwards.
CCGGATAAGGTACGCACTCATCAAAGGCCATAATGATATCGGATCCCAAAGCCATTTGCACTTCCGTAGCTTTCTCCGGTGATAAAAACTGTTTGGAACCGTCAATATGAGAACGAAAAGTAACGCCCTCTTCGGTAATTTTGCGCAATGCCCCCAGGCTGAAAACCTGAAAGCCGCCACTGTCGGTCAAAATACCGCGATTCCAGTTCATAAAGCGGTGCAGTCCCCCGGCTTCAGCTACCAAGTCATGGCCAGGACGTAAAAACAAGTGATACGTATTGCTAAGAATAATACCTGCGCCCATTTCCTCTAATTCCCTAGGCGACATGGTTTTCACCGTAGCCTGCGTGCCTACAGGCATAAAAATAGGAGTATCAAAAACGCCGTGAGGCGTATATAAGCGACCTGCACGGGCTCCTGTATGAGAGCATTGGCGAATAAGTTCAAATGTAACAGCCACGCTATTCCTCCTCTCAATATCTTATAAAATAAACATCGCATCGCCGAAGCTAAAAAAGCGATAATGTTGTTCTACAGCTTCTTTATATGCCGACAGCACTCGTTCCCGCCCAGCCAAGGCGCTTACCAGCATCAACAGAGTGGATTTAGGTAAATGAAAATTAGTGATAAGACCGTCGATAATTTTATACTCATAGCCTGGGTAAATAAAGATATCCGTAAAGCCGCTGCAAGACTGCAACTGACCGCTTTGCCCAGCCGTTTCTAGGGTGCGTACCGCCGTCGTACCAACGGCAATCACGCGTCCGCCCTGCCGACGTGTTTCATTGACCAAGGCAGCAGTTTCCTCTGAAATAGCATATTGCTCGCTATGCATGACATGCTCTTGGATAGATTCTACCGCTACAGGTCGAAAGGTGCCCAAACCAACATGAAGAGTAACATAAGCCGTCTGAATTCCCTGCTCGCGTAGCTGAGCCAATAATTCAGGGGTAAAATGCAGTCCCGCCGTAGGCGCTGCGGCTGAACCATTTTCTCTAGCATAGACAGTCTGATATCGTTCTGGGTCCGGCAGTTTTTCATGAATGTAGGGTGGTAACGGAACCTCGCCTAAGCGCTGCAAGATTTCTTCAAAAACACCTTGCCAGCAAAATCGCACAATACGGCCGCCAAACTCGGTCGTATCTTCAATAACAGCAGATAATTCATCGGAAAATACAACTTCCGTACCTGGACGAAGCTTACGCCCGGGGCGCACCAGCGTCTCCCACCGATCCAAATCCAGCCGTTTCAGTAAAAACACTTCTACTTTAGCGCCGGTATCTTTTTTTCGCCCGTAAAGCCGAGCCGGTATGACACGGGTATCATTAAAAACAAGCAAATCTCCCTTGCGAAGCAATGAAGGAAGCTCAAAGAAATGCCTGTGTGAGCAAGCTCCTTGCTGACGCGGTAAAACCATCAGGCGTGAAGCATCGCGCTGCGCCAGCGGCGTCTGAGCGATTAATTCCTCAGGTAAGTAGTAGTCAAAATCTTGGACATTCATGATTTGTTCCCCTTTGGGCGTTAATACGCCTTTTTCAACGTAATCCCTTGGTAGTAATACTGGAGAATTTGTTTATACTCGTATTTGTTTTTTTCCGCTAACAAACGAGCGCCCCACTGTGACATACCGACGCCATGCCCACGGCCTCGGCCGTTGAAGATGACAATATCGTCCGCAGGACGAATAATCCGATGAATGCTGGCAGGATCATTCCATCGCCCAGACTCAGCCGGTTCTTTAAGGGATACTGGCATCTTCTTCTCCACTGTAGTCCCATAAGAAGTTTCTACCGATACGTCCAACTCCGAAGGTACCGCTCGTACGACTCGAATATCAAATAGAGCACTAGGCAAGTCCAACAACGAGCGCATTTGCACACCGCTTAGACTAAGACTGCGTTTATCTCCCGCTATCTGCAATTGACGCACACGTCCAGATTCAGTACGATCCGTCCCAGGTTTAGTCAAGGACGAAAGCTCTAACGATTTTAGAACGCCGACGCCTTTTCCTTTTTGAGTCAACAAGGTTTCCAGCGATCGCGCAGTAAAGCGTTTTTCCCATGAGCTTCCTGACGCCTCCGCATCAACATCGGCAACGCCTCGTAAATACGGCAACGCACTGCTCCAAACATTTTCACTATCTTCCGTGTGTCCGCCGCTGGAAGAATGAAAATAAGCGTGAATCGGCTGACCATTATAATAGGCGGCAATGCCCTTCGTCGCCGTAACAGCTTGAATCATATCCGGCGCTTCCGCATCAGCGCCTCCGTAAACTTGGCAATGCACAGTAGCGCAAAGATCGTATCCGTCTTGACGATGCCTATCGCCGGACAGCATCAGATTCAGAGCGTAGCTGCGCGCTGCAACCGCCTGGGCTTTGGCGGCTTCCGCCGGCCAACCAGCCGAAATTTCCTTACCTAAAATTCCGTAAAGATATTCTTCCATCAAAACTTCATTGATTACCGTTAAGCCATTTTTTCCTGTTGTTGGGCGCACAACGATATCGCCGCGATATTTTTTGCGGTTAACTTCCCAGCGGACATTTTCCACATTGCTGCGCAAGTACAGTGTTTGTCCTCGCAACGCTTTGCCATTGATGGTCATGCCGTTCTGTTGCCAGGCAATCACAATCTTCTCGCCAGCCTTAAATTCCGCCCACTTCGGTTGCTCTTGCTCTGTTTCCACCGAATAGGCTCCGGAGGACCCAACAACAACGCTTTGTTGGCCATTCCATAGTCCCACACGAACCAATGGTTGCGGTGAGGCCTGCACAACTATGGTCATAAATAGCAATACAACACAAATCAAAAAAATAGAAAATGAAGATTTTTTCATAGTTACTCCTTGTCGCCTTTTGCGATTGCAACTTCTAAAAAACTCTTTTTATTCATTTTTTGGTTTTTTTCGTAACGATCCCGCTCGCTTAACACGCAACCGCAATACGGTTGACGATACATTTCCCGCTCACGACTAATGCGGACGCCTTCCTGCCAACCACTGCGAAAATCGCGGCGCAAAAAAGGAACGCCATAGGCCTTAGCCGCCAGTTCTGCGGCGGCGGCAATTGTATCTTGGTTTTGATAAGGACTAACCAAAAGTGTGGTCGTGAAAGCGTCAAAACCGCGTTCTTTTGCTTGCTTTGCAGTTTCAAGCAGCCGCATTTCATAGCAAAAGCTGCAACGATTCGTCCCCCGCTGTAACGCGCCGCTCAGAAATTCTTCCAACAAGTAGCGTGTATCTGTCAAAAGTTCCAACTTTTCCTCTTCCGCCCAGGTGCGTAGCGTATCCAAACGCCTTTGAAATTCCTTATATGGATGAATATTAGGATTAAAAAAATGACCGGTTACCGAGGTAACACCTTCCTCCGCTCGCAAAGCCTGCAAGGGATAAATAGCGCAAGGGCCGCAACAAATATGAAGTAGTATATTCATGGCCGAAAGCCTCCTTAAAACAAAGCCGACTCGTCCTGCTGGGCAGAAGCGCTGCCCGGAAAGGGAATTCCCAAATGTTCATATGCTTGCATCGTAGCAGTACGGCCGCGAGGAGTTCGCTGCAAATATCCAAGCTGCAGCAAAAATGGTTCGTAGACGTCTTCCACAGTTTCGGTTTCTTCGCTAATCGCAGCCGCTAAGGTATCCAAGCCCACAGGACCGCCGCCAAAACGACGAATAATCGCCTCCAGCATGGCTCGGTCCGTACGATCCAAACCAGCTGCGTCCACTTCCAGCATCGCTAATGCCTTATCAGCAATTTCGGAAGTAATAATGCCGTCTCCGGCAATTTGCGCATAATCGCGCACACGTTTTAACAAACGGTTAGCTACCCGCGGCGTACCACGAGAACGACGCGCAATCTCCCAAGCGCCTCTCTCCTCAATTTCAATATTCAGCAGCGAAGCCGCCCTGGTTACAATGTGAGACAAATGCTCAGGAGTATAATATTCTAAGCGGCACATAACGCCAAACCGATCCCGCAACGGCGACGCCAGAGCCCCCGCTTTTGTTGTGGCGCCGATTAAGGTAAAGGGAGGAAGATCCAAGCGAATAGAGCGAGCTGAGGGCCCTTTGCCAATCATAATATCTAAGGCGTAATCTTCCATTGCTGAGTAAAGAATTTCTTCAACATGCCGTGAAAGGCGGTGAATTTCATCAATGAAGAGAACATCCTTTTCTCCCAAGTTAGTAAGAAGCGCCGCCAAATCACCTGGTCGTTCAATGGCAGGACCGGATGTAATGCGTAGCTGTACCCCTAATTCATTCGCAATAATACCAGCCAAGGTCGTTTTCCCTAAACCAGGCGGACCGTAAAAAAGCACATGATCCAACGCCTCTTGGCGGGCCAAAGCCGCCTGAATAAAAATAGAAAGATTTTGTTTAACTTGATCCTGGCCGATATATTCCTGAAGACGTTTAGGGCGCAAACTAAATTGCCAGTTATCTCCAGCTAATTCATCGCCGCCAATGATGCGTGTTTCTTCCATCACTGCCTCCCACCGCTCAAATCACCCAAGGCTTTACGGATTAATTCCTCCACCGCCAACGATTCAGAGGCAAACTTACGCAGGCTTGTTATCGCCTCACTGTGTCCATAGCCTAAAGATTCCAAAGCCAGTAAGGCCTCATCCAAGGAAGATCCTGTATCAGCTTGAGCGGAAAGCGCCTGTTCTTCTGCATCATCCCAGTCGGGAATGCTCCCCAACTTGTCCTTTAATTCCAGCACAAGCCTTTCAGCAGTTTTTTTACCGATTCCAGGAAGCTTCACCAACAAAGCAGTCTGTTTTTGGCACACTGCACGGCGTAGTTCCTGCGGCTGAATGGCCGACAGAATAGCCAGAGCCGATTTAGGCCCAATACCGCTGACACCGATTAAATGCAAAAAAAGCTCGTACTCTTCTTCTTGGGAAAAACCAAATAAAGATAAAGCGTCTTCTCGAACCTGCAAATGAGTAAAGAGCATTGCATCTTGTCCCATTGACAACGTACGTCTGGTTTGTTCAGAAACAGCCAAACGATAACCAACACCCTGAACATCCAAAAAACATCTTTCCGGCTGTAGCTGCGCTACCCGGCCCCGAAGAAATCCGATCATTATTTTCGTTACCTCCTCGGCCAAACATTGCGCTGTTCACAGCAATGGGCCGTACAAATAGCAATTGCCAGAGCATCCGCCACATCATCCGGCTTAGGTGTTTCCTTCAACCCCAAAAGGCGCACTGTCATCCCTGTAACCTGTCCTTTATCCGCTTTTCCATAGCCTGTCACTGCCTGCTTAATCTGACCCGGAGTATATTCTTCAAGAGGCAAATTAGCCTGTGCAGCAGCTAATAGAATAACGCCTCTAGCCTGCCCTACCGCCATGGCGGTAGTTACATTCCGGTTAAAAAACAATTGCTCCACGCCGATTCGCTCCGGCTGGAGCTCTGTCAGCAACTTCTGTAGTCGCTCGTGAATCAGCAGTAAGCGTTTTTCCAACGGCAGTTCAGGTCCTGTACGGATAGCGCCATAAGCAACAGGACGCAACCGCCCCTGTATCCATTCTACGCAGCCATAGCCGCAAATCGCTGTCCCCGGGTCAATTCCCAAAATACGCATAACACCAAAGCCCCTCCTTGTAACGCACAGACGCGTACAAGAACATAGATTCGCTTTATTTCAGGAAACTCCTGCTGACAGTAAAGAAAGCGGCGCTTCGCGCCGCCCCAAATTTAGATTTCATCTTCTGGAAGATCAAAGTTTCCATATACTTCCTGCACATCGTCATGGTCTTCCAATGCATCCAAGAGCTTCATCAGCTTGGTCGCATCATCTCCTGACACTGCTATGCGGGTATCTGGAAACAAGCCCAACTGAGCGGACAGAATCGTTACTTTTTCCGCTTCCAGTTTTTCTTGCACTGCGGCAAAGGCCTCTGGCGAAGTAAGTACTTCCACTTCTTCGTCTTCTACTGACATATCGTCAGCTCCAGCTTCAAGAACCGTCATCATCAGTTCGTCTTCGTCAAAAGAATCTTCTTTTTCCAGGGTAAATAGACCTTTGCGATTAAACATCCAAGACACGCAACCGCTTTCGCCCATATTGCCGCCATTTTTTGAAAAAAGATGACGCAAATCAGCAGCAGTACGATTGCGATTATCGGTCATTACCTCCACAATCAGCGCTACGCCCCCTGGGCCGTACCCCTCATAAGTCAGCTCTTCATAGTTGCTGCCTTCCAAAGAGCCCTGACCTTTTTGAATGGCTCGTTGAATGTTGTCTTTGGGAACATTGTTTTCCCTCGCCTTGCCCAAAGCCAGTTTTAAACGCATATTGCCTGTTGGATCCGCGCCGCCCATGCGCACGGCAACCGTGATTTCCCTAGCTATTTTGGTAGTAATTTTGCCGCGAATGGCATCCATTTTCCCTTTTTTATGTTTAATATTAGCCCACTTGGAATGTCCTGACATTGTTTTCCCCTCCCAGCAATACTAAGCGGGAATAATGATATCATATTTCGACGAATTTGGCAAAATCACTTGTGATGATGCCAGTTGTTTTGCTGTTGCGCCGCTTCATTGGCCGCCTCATTTTCTGGAGCCGTAGTCACTTGCGCCGAACCGCCAAATTTATCAACCAGCTTGCTGGTAACCCGATAATCCGCAATAGAACCGGGACCGCCAACGCAGCCTCCTTGGCAAGCCATGCCTTCAAAGAAATTGCCGGGAACTTTCCCTGCTTTCATCAGCAATAGCTGCATGCGGCATTCGCCCAAACCTTCTTTGCGCTGCGAGCAAACTTCAAGTTCAGGCGCCAGTTGTGATGCCGTATCTTTTACAGCTTGTTCCACACCGCCTGCTCTGGCAAAAATATTGCCGTCACGAGAAGCCGCGGTTTGAAAAGGAACTGCCTCTATGGCGCTTAAATCAATTTCTAAGCCCTCAAAGATTCCTTGAAGCTCCTCAAAAGTTAGCACATAGTCAATTACTCCCTGTCCTTTAACTTCCGCTTCATATTTTTTAGCTACGCAGGGGCCAATAAAGACGGTAACCGCCTCGGGATTTTTTTCTTTTACCACCTTGCCGGCGGCAATCATAGGCGATACTGTGCTTGATACTAATTCTTTTACTTGGGGCAAATGCTTATCCACCATGCCCACAAAAGCCGGACAGCACGACGTAGTCATAAAAGGACGTTCTTGAGGTACTGTTTCTGCAAATTCTTTTGCTTCTTCCAGTGTAACGATGTCAGCTGCAAAGGACACTTCCTCGATCTCGGAAAATCCTATTTTTTTCAAGCCCGCAACAACTTGACCGGGCTGTACCTTAGCGCCAAACTGACCGATAAACGCAGGCGCCAACAAGGCATGTACTTGTTTCCCAGCATCAATCGCCCGTAAAACCTGCACTAAATAGGTTCTATCAGAAATCGCGCCGAAAGGACACGCAACTTTACAACCGCCGCATTGTACGCATTTATCGTAATCAATAACCGCTTTACGATCAGCGCCAGCTTTGATAGCTTTGAGTTCGCAAGCGCCCTCGCAGGGACGGTTGACCTCAATAATCGCACCATAGGAACAGGATTTTTTACACATACCGCATTCCACACACTTGGTTTTATCGATATAAGCCTGATTTTGCACAATCATAATTGCGTTTTTAGGACAACTGTTTTTACAATTGTGGGCAATGCAATTGCGGCAGGCGTTGGTAACGAAAAATTTATCGATTGGACATTGGTCGCAAGCTTCGGGCAAAACGCTAATAATCGGCATCTGAGCATACTGCCCTGCCAAAGTGCGCTGCGCCGCTTCCGCCAGGGGCATATCCACTTCCTGCCCCATCGCCAAATTAAAACGTTCCTTCAATACAGCTCGTTCTTTATGCACGCAGCACCGATAACGACTGCCGTTTTCACTAACCAAACTAAACGCCGAATTTTCAATTTCAGCAACTAAATTACCCTCACGGGTTAATTTTGCTAATTCTGCCAATACACTCCGCCGAATTGATACAATTTCAGTTATATGAGCCATGATTTTAGAACCTACCCTCTCTCATTCAATTCACATTTCATTGCAAAACAAAAACTGTTATTACTTTCTAGTCACCAATCAATTTAAAACCATTCCAACACCACAGTTTTCCCCAAGGCTTCTAATTGTCCAGCCAAGCGTTGCAGTACCTGACTTTTTAAATGAACTTGGAAAGGCAAGTGCAACGCTTGCGCATGCGCCTCGTTCAATGCTTTGCCTGCCAAAATAGTAATGCGGTCCGCTTGTAATAATTCCTGAGCCAAAAGAGTCGCCCCATCTCGTTTACGAGAATTTCTCAGCTCCTCCTCGGATAATAAACGTTCTCCCACGGCATTTAAAGTCAATAAGCCTTCTGTTACCAAATCAACACCCTCTAGTTTTCCGATTGGCGGTATTTGCGGGTCCTCATATACGCCGAGCACGCGCAATTCACGCCCGGTGATACGGCTTACAATCCTAGCCGTGGTTCCCCCGGCAATGGCTTTCTTCCCGGTTTGACTCAACAAGCGCCAAACCACCCTGGAGTCAGCACGGCGGTCTTGAGGAGGCCCAGCCATCAGCGTAAGGCACCGTGGGGGATGTAACCTTACCGCCACAACCGTGGAGTCATCTCCTGGTCTTCCTGTATAATAGCCTTCACAACAGGAAATCAAACTCTGGCTGACCTCTCGCGCGCATGGCGCAGGCTGAAGCATGATTTGCCGCAATTGCTCGGCAATGCCTTCCCAGCCCCAGCCAAGATTCAGCAAACCGCCGATGCCGGCGTGAATGACGCCGTCGCTGACGGCAATAAGGAGATCGTTTTCTACCAGCCGTAATGAACCTTCACGCACAAGACGACCGGCAATTTCTTTTTCTTCCGTAGGTACGGGAATTACAACGCCATCACGACACAAGAAAGTCTGCGGACAATCGAATTCTACAATTTTAGCCTGCCCATCTGCCTGCAAATGCAGCAAATGCAAGGTCGAATAGGCAATTTTCCGTTGTCGGCAGACCGGCAAAGTTTCTGTTATCGTGGCTACCACGTCTTCCATGGCAATGCCTTTGCGGCACATAGAAGACGCAATTTTTGTCGTTAAGGTGGCAAGGATATTCGCTTTTACGCCGCTGCCCAAGCCATCGGAAAGAACAATAAAGGTGTCATCCGCTGTACGCGTAATATTTACATGGTCGCCGCAAAGCTCTTCACCGTGCTTATTTAGCTGCCGGACCGCCACATCCGCATGAAACAGCATTAACGCTCCTCCTTGTCGTGAAGCAGATGCATCAATTCAAGCAGAGCCACTTTGGTATCCGCTGTTGTTTCTCCCAAAAGCCCGGCAATTTCTTGAGCGACATGCATTTGCTGACGAATAATAGCGTTGGCTTTGTCCATCGTCTCCGCCTTCGTTTTTTCCCAGTCCTGAAGGCGCTTTTCTTGCGCGGTTACATTCGTAATAATGCCAATAACCAAATTGTGTTCTGGAACCGGCAAGATCATTTGCTCGGTTACTAACTGGTGTTCTGGATACTCAACACGTTTGCCAATTAGCTTTGTATTCTTTTGCAAAGCTTCCATAAACAAATCAGGCGAAAAATAGCTCCCTAATGGGCGCCCGCGCCGCAACGCCTGTCTGCCTGAGAACATATGCACCGCCGCCGGGTTGCACTCTTGAACGATCATATCGGAATCCACGGCAATAATAGCGTTAAGAGAATTGCGCACAATAATTTTCGCAAACGACTCCGCTTTGGAGCGCATATACGGCACACACATAGTCGTTTCCGCTACGCCATAATATACGGCCGTCGCTTTCTCGCGGCAGGTTGAATAGCCGCAAGCGCCGCAATTTCGCTCGTCCGCTTGGGTATATTTGCCGATTTGGCTCAAAATAGCCCGAATCTCCGCCTCCGGCGGCGCCGCAAACTGTGTTGGTCTTGGCAATTGCGTTCTTCCCAATTCCACTTGGTTTGTCACGTTCAAAGAAGGCTTTCCCTGGGCCAAAGAAGGTTTCGAGTCTTCAACTTTGCGCCAATACTGCAGAATGGCTTCACGTCGTGCGGCCAGGCAATCCGCCTGCCCTCCTAGCGGACCGCCTAAGCATCCTCCAGGACAAGCCAAGAGTTCTACAAAACGAGGCCGAACCTCATGGCGGCACAAGCCTTGCAATAGTTCCGTACAGCGTTCCAAGCCATCAGCAATAACCACATCTTCGCTCATACCGTCCCACGTCAAAAACGAGCGGGTAATGCCGCTGCTAAGCGGAAAGGAACGAGTATGAACGCCTTCACGCCAAGAATTTTTCTGTACTAAGGCATTGGGAGAACTTTGCAGCAGCCATTCTTGAAGCTGCGAAAAAGTTAATACCGCATCTACCGAATTAAAAGACTCTTTTAATTCTCCCATTTTCCCTAAACAAGGCCCGGCAAAAACAACTTTAGCTTCCGGACAGCGCTGCTTAATATCCTTTGCATGCGCCTGCATGGGCGAAATTACAGGCGCCAGCCAAGATGAAACTTGCGGGTAATACTTATTAACCAAATCGACAGTTACTGGGCAACAGGAAGAAAGAATCGGATGAGATTTAGTTTCTACCAAATGCCGATACTCTTCCATTATAAGATCCGCTCCTACCGTAGTACATTCTACAGCGGCAAAGCCCAAAGAAACTAATCGTTCCGGCAGCGTTTCCGCCGCGCCAAGGGCTGGAAATGCCGGGAAAGAAGGAGCCAGACTTAAATAAACTGGCCGTTTCCCTTGAAGCCAACGCTGAACGTCATTGAGTTGATTGCGAATCTGCTTGGCATTTTGCGGACATTCTGCAACACACTTCCCACAGAGAATACACCGTTCTTCCAGCACATACGCATGATGCCGGCTGACGCCAATAGCCTTTACCGGGCAAGATCGTACACAACGATTACAATCTTTGCAATTAACCTTGAGCGTACGAATAATATTCATAACTGTCTCCCCAGCACCTTTGCTTGAAAAAGTTCAAACACTTTATCTTGTGAAACTCGGGTAATTCGCTCTCCATTGATATGAACAACGACACCCTCTGTACAGTCTCCCTGACAAAAAGCTCCTTTTAGCTCCACCAATCGTCCTTCCAAACGGTGCAGTTCCAAAAGAGATTTAAAGGCGTGCATCACTTGGTAAGAGCCCTTCAAATGACAGGCGCTTCCTACACAAATGGCAATTTCAATCATCAATAACGCTCCTTGTGATACTTTTCACTCTTGCTAATTTTACCGCAAGAGAAGGTCAGATGCAAGAATAGAGCAAATAAAAAAAGCCGTACTAATGTACGGCTTCGATAAAACTGGCTCCTCGAGTAGGACTCGAACCTACAACCCCGCGGTTAACAGCCGCGTGCTCTACCGATTGAGCTATCGAGGAATAAACCGGCAACTACCTATCCTCCCAGGCCGCTTCCAGCCAAGTACTTTCGGCGTATGTGGGCTTAACTGCTGTGTTCGGGATGGGAACAGGTGGAACCCCACAGCTATCGTCACCGGATTGTCTTACTGAGTTTGCATTTGCATGCTCCCTCAAAACTCCACACAGAAAGAAGATCGATTGTTTGAGAAGTAGAAGTTCTTCACTTTCGCTCAGAACTAAGCGACTCACACCCTTCAGCTGCGCTGTCAGGGGTTCGCTTGCTTATTAAATCAAGCCCTCGGCCGATTAGTACCAGTCCGCTGAAGCGATTGCTCGCCTTACACTCCTGGCCTATCTACCTCATCGTCTATGAGGGGCCTTACCAGATCGAGTCTGTGAGAGACCTCATCTTAAGGCTGGTTTCACGCTTAGATGCTTTCAGCGTTTATCCGTT